>JAGGSM010000292.1 GCA_021159105.1 Candidatus Bipolaricaulota bacterium | reverse complement strand
TTTCATTTGAGAGCTTGATCGTCACTTTACCCTCCTTCAGGGATTCGACGTCGACTGTTTGCACCGGCGTGGTTCTACCTACGGAAGCCTCCGTTAAAGTGCGACAGCGATAACACAACGGAAGGCGCTTGCGCAAGGGTATCGTCGAGTCAGGACGGACGTTCTGAGACAGGGGGCGTTACCAGGTATACTTATGGTTCGGAGGTGGTATGATGCCAAGTTTTCCCAGGTTTCTGTTTCGGGTGAAGGACAGGCACATCGAGGAAGAGGCGAAGAAGATGGTCGCCAGTTTCGGGATCAAGGATATCGAGATCCGGCGCGATGACACTATCAAGGATGCGTGGCTAGAAGATAACGAAGCGCTCAAGACGACCTATGGATTGGAAGATATCCGCGAGTACCTGGAGAACCTCATCTCGTAATTGAGAGACTCAGTGATTGATTCATTGAGTGATTGAGTGAGAACTGTTCGCAATTACTCAATCTCCCGCTCACTCAATTCTCTCAGTTGAGCCGTGCGCGCAGGCGGGCAGATATGTAGTCGATCGACCATACGGTGACCACGATCAGGAGCATCATCATCCCTGCGCTGCTGTAGTCTGATACCTTCATGTACTGATACAGGCTCTGTCCGATGCCTCCACCTCCGACGATACCGATGATCGTTGCCATGCGCACGTTGATATCCCATCGGTAGAGGGTAAAGGAGAGGTACGGATTGATGATCTGCGGGATGATGCCGTACAGGATCACCTGCAGTTTGTTTCCTCCTGCTGCTCGAATAGCCTCCACCGGGCCGGGATCGATCGACTCCAATCGCTCGGAGTAAAGCTTCGTCAGATCCGCGATCGAGTGGACGAAGAGCGCCAACACGCCGGGGAATGCGCCCACTCGCACCCACACAAGAAAGATGATCGCCCATATAATCGCATCGATCGAACGGGTGATGCTGATCGCTACACGGACTACGGTGTAGATGGCACGCCCGATGATTCCCTGTGCAAGATTGCGCGCAGCGAAGAAGCTCAGTGGTACCGCAACCACAATAGCGAAGATTGTCGCCATGAACGCCATGTAGATCGTGACGATGAGAAGACGGAACCCACTTCCCAGGAGGCTGAAATTTGGGTTCAGGAGCCTAGTCCAGATTCGACCGGTCCTACTGGCTCTTGTGAATAGCGCATACAAATCCATATCTGTCACTCCAACCGCAGTGAGGACAGTCAATACTCCGATGAGGGCAAGTGCGTTCTTCCAGCTTGTGCGATACCATGAGACCCTCTTCTCCTCCACCTCAGCGGCACTGACGGCGTAAAGGTGCGTTACTCGGTCATGCCAGGGTTCTTCCTTAGAAGAAAAGAAGAACGATATGAGAGATAGCGGTGCAATGTGCCACAGGAGGTAGCGCAGGGCATGATTTGCTGGGTTACTCTCTTCGCTGCGCGATGAGAGTCTCACTCCAAGAAGATGCATCCCTAGGGAGACACCGAAGTTCTCCCATACGGCGGCGATCTCTATCGCGATGATGATCATTGCCCACCAGGGAAGAGTAATGTAGCTTCCAGTCCCTAGAACAAACCTGTTCCAACAGTAGGAGGCGAGTGTCCATAGGTAGGACAGGGCAATAACATCTGTCAGAAGAACGAGCGCTCGGCGGCGAATCGACTGAAAACGCTTTCTGAAGTCGGGCTCATCCATCATTAGCTCGGCGTGGTAACGATCTTGCATCAGTTGATCTTCTCCCTAACTCGACCGCTCAGGTAATCGAGGAACCACACCACCACAACGATGACCGCAATCACTGCCGCTACTTGATTCCAGGCATTGTCGAGACGCCCCACTTGTCCCTTGTAATAGAACAACAACCGTCCGATCCCCCCGCCTCCAACAAGAGAGATCACGGTGGCCATGCGCAGATTGATGTCCCAGCGATACAGAGTGAACGCAAGGAAAGATGGAACAATTTGAGGGATGACACCGTACAGAATCACCTGCAGCCTATTTCCTCCCGCCGCTCGAATTGCCTCAAGCGGACCAGGATCGATCCCTTCCACTTGCTCCGAGTACAACTTGCCAAGTGCAGCAATTGTGTGAACCGAAAGGGCTAGCACACCAGCGAATGGACCAAACCCAACCCAGATAGCAAAGACGATCCCCCACAGCAGCGATTCAATGGATCGCACGATGTTGAAGAACCCGCGCATCAACCAGTAGACAACCCAGCCCATTGGACTGTATCCCATCATGTTGCGCGCGCCCAGAAAGCTCAACGGAAAAGCGACAACACCGCCTAAGGCTGTTGCTAAGAGGGCCATGAACAACGACTGAAGGAGACCAGCGAATATCGATGCTGGCAGGTCAGGATTGGCGTTCACCGCAAGCTCTGGATCAAGAGCAAACATGTGCGTGAAGTCGGGCGTCACCAAGGCTTTCCACATATAGGCCGTCTTGGGAGCACGATCAATCAATGCTGAGAGACTAATCTGGGTCACCAACCACCCGACCCATATTGTCAGAGCGATCAGCAGAATCCCCGTCATCCCGCGATACGTCTTGTACCACGCATGCGGGGTAGTGACAGGCATCTCGTCCTTCACATCCTTGATCCGGAACATCCCGGTGTCGCTCATCCTGTCGTGCAGAAGTTTGTTCTTCCGGTCGGAGCTAAACAGGGTTATCGGCAGGGATAGGAGGGAGACGTGCCACCACAGGTAACGGCGCAGGCGCTGGATGCCCGTCGGGTACTTATAATCCTGAGAGAGAACTGTCAATCCAAATAGGCTGAGCCCGATGCTATTTGCAAAAGCATGGCTGATAGCCGCCAGCTCCAGAGTCCCTATTATCACGATCGGCCATCCCCAAGCCGGCACGGTCAGGCGGCCGTAGAAATGAATCTCCGTGTACCAATATCGGTTGAGTAGATAGACGATTTCGTAGGCCACGTATCCCCACAAGGCCCAGTCGACGAAGAACGCCCCAAACCGCGTCTTCAGGGCACCGAACCTGTTGAGCCTCTTAACTGACCTCAACGTGCTCTGCTTCGTCGCCATAGATCTCCTTGAACCTCGCCTCATCGATCTCGGATGGAAGACCCTCGAACACGATCTCTCCGTCTTTCAGTGCCAGGATGCGCGTCCCGTACCGCCGGGCAAGCGAGAGGAAATGCAAACTGGTAATTACAGTCACGCCGTCCTCCTGATTCATCTGCTCGAGGTACTTCATCACGGAGTGAGACGTCGCCGGATCCAGCGCCGATACAGGCTCATCCGCCATCAGCAGGTCAGGTTCCTGCATCAACGCACGGGCAATCCCGACACGCTGCTGCTGTCCACCCGACAGTTCGTCAGCTCGCTTGTAGGCCTGATCCCTGATAGCAACCCGATCGAGGTTCTTGAACGCCAACTCGATGTCCTCGCGGGGAAATTTGTGAATAACAGAGAGCCACGGATTGACGTAGCCTAGTCGACCGGCAAGGACGTTGGTTAACACCGACGAGCGTTTCACCAGGTTGAACTGCTGGAAGATCATCCCCATCTTGCGCCTGATGCGCAGAAGCTCACGCGAAGAAGCGGCTGTCACATCGACTCCTTCAAAGAAGACCTTCCCGGCTGTCGGCTCGATCAACCGGTTTATGCAGCGAAGGAGCGTTGACTTCCCCGAACCGGAAAGACCGATGACAACAAGGAATTCGCCCTTCTTGACAGTGAAACTGACATCGTTTAGAGCCAGCACCTCGCCGCGCTCGTACACCTTGGAAAGATGCTCAATTACAAGCTGTTCGTCCATGTACTCGTCCTTAAGCAAAAAAGAATGGGAGGGGGTTTTCCCCTCCCACAAGTTTATTCGACTGGTCGCTGAATCACAAGCTAGTCTAGCGTTCGGGAATGGGCAGCCCAAGGATCGCGCGGTACCCGTCATAGAACGAGTCGTCGATCTCAGCCACTGAATCCCATTCGTAGAAGTTCGAATCTCCCCACAGGGCCTTCATCGTGTCGTCCTGGAACTCTGCTTCGACGGCTGCGACGATCTTGTCCGCGATATCCTTCGGGAAGTTCGGACCGAATGCCATACAGTCGTTGGGGATCGGCCCAATCGTGTCGACTACACCGATGTCCGTTAGGACCGTATCTTCATCGTAGGTTTTGTGCACGGCGTGGCGCAGGTCAACACATCGTCCACGCAGGCCATCCCGGAAGAGCTGGTTGTTGTAGCGGTCCCAGATCCACAGCTCGGGGTCGTCTCCATAGTTCCACTGCAGGCTGCAGCCAGCGGGGGGAACAGGTGGGGAACCGTAACCGGTGCAGAAGTCACCTTGTCCTTCGATTAGCGCTACCATTGAGTTGGTGTGTCCACCGCTCTCTACGATGTTGCTGAATGTGATGCCCTTCTGCTGGAATACCATGTTCGGGAAGACATATCCGGAAGTGGAACCGGTGTCGTTGTAGATCCAAACCTTGCCCTGCAGATCGGCGAGCGACTTGATCCCCGAATCGCGGCGCGCATAGATGCTCGCGAAGTAGTACGGATACCCGTAGCGAACCGAACCGAGCCTCGGGCTGACATTTCCGTTCGTCCGATCGTAGATGCGGATATACTGATCCGTCGTCGGAATTCCGAATGTGTCACCGTCGGAAGCAGCGAAGGCCTCGATCATTGCCGTGTAGTCTGCCTGCAGGCTAGCCACGACATAAAGCCCCGTCCTGTTGTAGAGATCCTCGGCGATCTTGTTTCCGATGTCCTGTACCGTTGCTCCCTCTGTAGATGGAACGAGGAGCATGTAGATCGGGTGAGCCTTTGTTCCAATCTCTGCACCAAAGGCCAGAATTCCTAGTGCCATAACGGCAACTAGAGCTAGTACTGCAATCCTCCGCATACTGCCACCTCCTGTAGGTTTGAAGCACCCTCCAGAGGACAGCGCCTTATGGCACTCCCTCCAGACCATTTACTGCTAGTCCTATCATAGGATTTCCCTATCAGTAAGTCAACCTTAGGCACGCCATCTACTCGCGCTTGTACGGTTTTCCAAGCTCCTTTGGGAAACGCACGCGCCCGATCGCCCCAGCGACGACGAGCAGGGTAACAATGTAGGGGAGCATCTCCACGAACTGCCACGGGATCGGCTTGGATGGCAGGGTCTTGATCCACGTGGCCAGGCTTTGGAAGAACCCGAAGATAAATCCACCGAGCAGAGCGAGAAGCGGATTCAGTCCGCTGAATACAACTGTGGCCAGCGCGATGAACCCTCTTCCCGCTGATATGTCCTTCGTCACCGAACCGAACCAGGCGATGCTCATGTATGCTCCGCCAAGCCCGGCGAGAACACCGCCAAACGTGGTGGCTAGCAGCCGTACAAGGTTAACATTGATTCCTGCCACATCGGCCGCCTCTGGATTCTCCCCGGCTGCCTTCAGGATCAGTCCGGCCCGCGTCCGCTTGAGGAACCAATGGATGATGAACGGGATCACAAGGGCAACGAAGATCATCGGACTGAGCGACCCAATCGGCGTCTGCAGCTTGGCGATCTGTGCCGTTCTCGTCACGGAATGGAATCCCGGAGAACCCAACTTGATCAGGCCAAAGGCAACGAAACCGGCAGCGAACAGGTTGATCCCGATGCCGGTGATCATCTGATCCCCCTTCCAATAGGTGTTGATGATAGAGAAGATGAGACTTATCAGCGCACCGACCAACATTCCAGCAAGCAGTCCGACCATCGGTCCACCTGCCTCTGCGCCGAGGGCACCGGCAAGCGCGCTAATAAGGATGATCCCCTCTAGCCCAATATTGAACAGACCCGCCGTCTCACCAACGATCTCACCGACTGCGGTAAGAGTGATCGGGACCATGGCGTGGAGTGATATGCGCAGTAGGTCGGTCAAAAAGCTCCAATTCATGCCGATCGCCTCCTTAAGACGCTCATCAATCTATCCCATGATGAGCGCATCACGCGAAATACGCGGATCAGCTCAGGTATAGCCATCGTAAGCACGATCACTCCCTCCACAACGTGCACCATTTCGAGCGGAACGCCGGCGGTGAACTGCATCGTTCTCCCTCCGGCGGTCAGCCCACCGAAGAAGAGTGCCGCAATGAGGATCCCTATCGGATGGTTCCTCCCCACCATGGCGACAGCCATGCCGTCGAACCCGGCGTTCATTAGCTGCGGCATTCCGCTGATTATGGCGTACGTTGGAGGGTTACCCATCACGATCGTCGCTCCAGCCAGCCCTGCTCCAAGGCCACCGAGTACGAATGCCATAAGCATCGTCCTCTTGCTCTTAATCCCACCGTAGCGCGCGGCTGAGGGATTCAGCCCGGCAGCGCGCACCTCATAGCCGATCACCGTGTGCCAGAGAACAAAGTAGATGACGATGGCGAACGCCACCGCGGCGAAGATCGACCATGATAGGTCTGTCCCACGTATCAGGACCGGAAAACGAGCGCTCACCGGAATGCTGATCGTCTTCTCCCCGCGCAGTGGATCGACCAGGACGAAGGCCACCATGTAGAACGTCAGGAAGCGAGCGATCCAATTGAACATGATCGTAGAGATCACCTCGTTCACTCCGCGGGTCAGCCTGAGGATCGCTGGGCCTAAACTCCATATAGCACCGGCAATCATGGCAAAGATCAGGCCGACAATCAGGTGCAGCCCGGCCGGAAGGGTGAAATACCCCACCGCCACCGCTGCCACTGCCCCCATGTACACCTGCCCTTCCGCGCCGATGTTGAACATCCCTGCGCGCACACAGATGGAGAAGGTGAGGGCGGTGAGAATCAGCGGCACACCACGCGCGGCTGAACTGGCCCATCCGTAGGCATCCCCATACGCCCCTTGTAGCAGGGCGGCATATGCCTTCCACGGGTTGTACCCCCAAACGAGCATCAGGATCGCTCCGATTATCAGCCCCACCGCTGCAGCAAGCAACGACTCTATCGCTGGGTTGAGCCCGGTGAGCGTACGATGAACTAGCTTCTCCTTCTGGGGCACGGTCTCTGTCATATCTCGGCTCATACTGCCCCCTCCTTGACAGCTACGCCACCCATCAGCATACCGATCGTCTCACGATCAAGATCCTTGGGCGAAGCAATTGTCATGAATTCCCCTTCATACATGATGGCAATCCGATCGGACAGAGCCAGCACCTCGTCCAGATCCGCTGAGACGAGGAGTATGGCCCGTCCCTTGTTCCTCATCTCCACGAGAAGATCACGGATGTACTGCGCCGCGCCGATATCGAGACCGCGCGTCGGTTGCGAAGCGACAACTATATGCGGATCCTTGGCCAGCTCCCTTCCAACGATCAGCTTCTGTTGATTTCCCCCAGATAGGCTCTTCGCCGGGGCATTTGGACCGGCAGCCCTGATCTCAAATCTCTTCATCAACTCCCTGACGTGTTGGTTGACCTTTCCCCAGCGCAGGAAGGACATCGGGCCGCGGAATTCATCCCAGCGCTGCACGCCGAGAATCGCGTTCTCCGCCAGGGTGAATGGGAGGACGAGGCCAAGGCGCCAGCGGTCCTCAGGGATGTGGGCAACGCCCATCGTGTAGATCTCTCGTGGATCGAGGCCGAGGATGTTCTTCCCGTTGATCGACGCCTTTCCCTTCTCTGCCGAACGCAACCCGGTCAGCGCTTCGACCAACTCCGACTGTCCATTACCTTCTACCCCGGCGACACCGAAGATCTCCCCGCCGTAGACCTCGAACGATAGGTTTTCCACCGCGATCTCCCCGGTGTTCCCTTTGACGGTGAGGCCTTCAACCACAAGTACTGGCTGTTCAGTGCGAACGTTCGCCCTCTCCCGCTTCGCCGTAGGCAGCCCCTTGTCCTGTAACTCCACGGCGTTACCTGCCTCGTCAAGAGCCTTGCCAACCATCAACTGTGCCAGCTGCTCCGTCGACGCCTGTGCTGTCGGCACATCGCCGACCATCTCACCGTGTCGCAGGACGACGACCCTATCGGTGACCGAGCCGACCTCCTTCAGCTTGTGGGTGATGAGGATGATCGACTTACCCGCACCCTTGAGCTTGCGGAGCAGCGCAAACAGCTCATCCACCTCCAGTGGCGTCAACACAGACGTTGGCTCGTCGAGAATCAGCAGGTCAACGTCACGCGAGAGGACCTTCAGTATCTCCACTCGCTGCTGCTCCCCCACAGCTAGCTTCTCCACCGGCACATCGAGGGGAACACGCAGGCCACTCTCCTCCATGAGCTGCTCCAGTTTCTTCTTTGTGGCCGTGAGTTGTATGGGGCTGAACGGGCGCTCGTGGCTCAAGGCGACGTTCTCGGCAGCGTTGAACGTCCCCACAAGGGCAAAGTGTTGGTAAACCATTCCAATGCCGAAACTAAGCGCCTCGCGCGGGCTCTTGAAGCGCACCGGACCATGAGGTGAAATCACACGCCCCTTGGTCGGGGGTAGGAGTCCAGAGAGAATCTTAGTGAAGGTCGTCTTGCCTGCCCCATTTTCTCCCAACAGGCCAATGATCTCGCCACTGTGGATCTCGAGGTCCGCCTCTTTGAGCGCCACTGTCCCGTTGGAGTAGACCTTGGTAATCCCCTCCGCGCGCAGGTAGTAATCACGAGATGACCCGTTCTTGTTTGTGCGATCTTTGTCTGTCATGAGGTGCTCCTGCACTGAATCTAGCAAAGCTTAGGAAAAAGGGAGAGAGGAGAGTGTCCTCCCTCCCTTGCTGGTCAATGCTTGTTCACACTCTACGGCGCGCCGAGTGTATACTGCGCCCGTACCGCTCCCATCTCATCGCCTGTGTCTGCCGTCGGGACAACGATATCACCGGAAAGGATACCGGCATTCAACTCGTCAATAGCGTCCCAGATGTAGGCGGGAACCGTGGCTCGGTCCTGCGCCCAGTTGGCGATGATGTTGTAGAAGTCATCGGCCTTGACGGCTCCACCAGCGATACCAAAGTCGATGAAGTCGGCTAGCTGCGACAGCCCGCTGATTGCTACCCCTTCTTCCTTCAGACCAAGGCTGACGATACCGCCCTTGAAGGTCCCGTCGACAACAGACTTCACCGCGCTGTAGCAGGCGTTGTCCACGCGCTTCATACCACTGGCAAGAGCGTGGTACCCGTTACCCATCCAGTCCTGATCGGAGTCGACGCCGAAGTAATACGGAGGACCGTAGGTCGTACCAGCGTTGGTGTGTGCCTCGGTGATTGCTTCGAGGTCACCGACACCGAGCGGGCCAGCGACGTTATACACGCCGACAGCGCCCTGAGCGAGCATTGCCTCTGTGGCCGCCTTGCCCTGAGCGATGTCGCTGAACGTCCCCGTGTAGGTGTAAAGGAGCCCGACATCGGGGGTCTTTCCAGTCACTTCCGCGTATTTCTTGAGTCCCCAATCCATGCCGAAGCGGAATCCGGCCTCGAAGTGATAGAGGACAGGAATCTCGATACCAAGGACTATTCCAGCATACTTGTAGCCCTTCTCAGCCGCGGTCATCGCCGCCAGCGCACCGATGAGTGCGGACTGCTCGTTCTCGCGGAAGACGATGCTCATCACGTTCGGCGCATCGACGACCGAGTCGATGATCGCGAATTTCTGATTCGGGAATTCGTCGGCCGCTGCGGTCAACGCGTCACCAAGAAGGAAACCAACACAGAGGATGAGGTCGTAGTTTCCTGAACGGGCCATATTCCTCAGGTTAGGGAGATAGTCGGCCGCGGTGGAACTCTGCGCCACGTCCATCTGCAGACCGAAGTCCTTCGCTGCCTGATCCGTTCCCTTGAATCCCATGTCGTTGAAC
>JAGGSM010000209.1 GCA_021159105.1 Candidatus Bipolaricaulota bacterium | reverse complement strand
GAGCCTGGTCGTGGACGATCGTGCTCGTGGCGAGCAACGTGTAGAACCAGCCGCGCGTCTGATCGATCCCCTCGCAGATGAAATCAGCGGGGAACGATTCCTCAAATTTCTCCTCGTTCTCGAACGGATAGTGCCACTGGGCGGTGTGCATCGAGCCGGAATCGAACCAGGTATCGATGACGTTCGTCACCCGGTGCATCGTCTTGCCGCACTTCGGGCAGACGAGGTCGACCTTGTCGATGTACGGGCGGTGCAGCTCCACTCTCTTCGCCAGGTCCTTATCGACCGCGCGCTCCACCAGCTCCGCACGGCTTCCGACGGCGATCGTCTCCCCGCACCCTTCGCAGGTCCACAGGTTGAGCGGCGTCCCCCAGTAACGATCACGGGAGAGGGCCCAGTCCTTGAGGTTGGCCAGGAAATCGCCGAGGCGGCCTGTGCCGACGTGAGACGGGTACCAGTTGATCGATTCGTTATTTGAGATCATCTCGTCCTTAACGGCCGTCGTCTTCACGAACCAGGAATCGAGGGCGTAGTAGAGGAGAGGTGTGTCGCAGCGCCAACAGAACGGGTAATCGTGCTCGTAGAGGGCGAACCGGTACAGCACCCCGCGCTCCTTCAGGTCATCGACGATCTTCGCATCCGCGTCCTTGACGAACATCCCTTCACACATGGGGAACGCTTCGGTGAACTTTCCGGTCAGGTCGACCGGCTGGAAGAACGGGAGGTCCCGATCAAGACCCAGTTGGTAGTCGTCCTCACCGAACGCCGGCGCGGTGTGCACGATCCCAGTACCGTCCTCCATGTTGACGAAGGAGGCGTCGTGCACCCGGTAGGCCCGCTCATCGTCGATCAGCCTGTACGGCGGTTCGTACGTCAGGCCGACGAGGTCTCCTCCGGGGAACTCGCGCACCACGCGGTAGTCGCCGTCGAGCGCGTGCTCCAGCAGCTCCTTTGCCAGGATGATCCGCTCGCCGTCCTGCTCGACCTCAACGTAGACCGCGCCCTCTGCAACGGCGAGGCCGACGTTCGCCGGCAGGGTCCACGGGGTCGTCGTCCAGGCGAGGAGCGAGGTCACGCCCGGAAGTTCCAGCTTGTACCCGGCGTCGTCATCAGAGACGATAGGCATCCGTACGGAGATGGAGGGGTCCTTCACCGCGCGGTATCCCTGTGCCACCTCGTGAGAGGAGAGGCCGGTCCCGCAACGGGGACAGTAGGGGAGAATCTTGTGCCCCTTGTACAGGAGCCCGTCGTTGTACATCTTCGCGAGCTCCCACCACACGCTCTCGATGTAATCATCGGTGTAGGTGACGTAGGCGTTCTCCAGATCGATCCAGAAGCCCATCCTGTCGATCACCCGCTCCCACTCGCCCTTGTACTTCCAGACCGACTCCTTGCAGCGCTCCACGAACTTCTCCACGCCGTACGCCTCGATCTCCGGCTTGCTGTTGACTCCGATCTCCTTCTCCACCTCCAGCTCGACGGGAAGACCGTGCGTGTCCCAGCCGCCCTTGCGCGCGACGTAGAACCCCTGCATCGTCTTGTAGCGGGGGAAGAGGTCCTTGTAGACGCGCGGCATCAGGTGACCAAAGTGCGGCTTACCGTTCGCCGTCGGCGGTCCCTCGAAGAAGACGTAACGCGGACCGCCCTCCGTCGCCTCCAGCGACTTCTGAAACGTCCCTCTCTCCTTCCAAAATCCCAGGACCTCCTGTTCGCGGAGGCCTGGTTCTTTTACCAGTTTTTCGTACTGCGACATCACTCTCTCCTTCACACAAACGCTCTCAAGCTGAATAGAAAACGGGTGATCAATAGAAATACTGCGGTGTGCCCCGCTAGCGGGGCACGCTAATGTAGATCAGGAGTGGTAGAAAAACAACGTTCATCGTCGGCATAACAGATCGCACCCATGTTAGCCCCAAGAGCCCATGGAATCAAGCCAATCCCGTGCAGGGGTTGATTCCCCGCCCCTTGGGGCGTGCCTTTCTAGAAAGCTCCTTGACACACCGCGAGCTTGCAAAGCTTGCAGTGAGTGTAGTCCATTAATCGTGGATGCATGATTTTCCTTGCATTGTCCGCCTGTCAGTGTATGATCCTTTGCTCATGAGCCAAGGACCGGGCAGCGCATGGAAGAGAACGAGCCTTCTCTTTCTCGGGCACTTCATCAACGATGGCTACGGGAGCTTCTTCGCCCCGCTCCTCCCGCTGTTGATAGACAGGCTGGACCTATCCCTTGCCATGGCAGGAGTGATGGGGACAACGCGCATTCTGATCAACTCGTTCACCCAGCCGGTGTTTGGGCAGATCGTCGATCGGATGAAGCGCCCCCTTCTGGTGGCGCTCGGCCCTGTTCTCACCATCACCGCGATGAGCATGATCGGCACGGTGACGAGGTCGTCGCAATTGTTCCTCGTGTTGATCATCGGAGGAATCGGCACCGCTCTCTTCCATCCAGCGGCGGCTGCCCTCGTCGGCACTGTAAGAGGCGCCAAGAACAGCGGTGTGATGATGGCGCTCTTCTCCGCCGGCGGCACAGCTGGCGCGGCGCTGGCTCCAGTACTGATCATCCCGTTCATCTCGACATTTGGGACCACAAGGACGCCGTTTCTCATCATCCCCGGACTGGCAGTGGTCCTCATCTTCGCCCTCTTCTTGCGGCGGAATCTCCCGATCAAGGAGATAGCAGCGCGTGAAAGGATGCACCTCAGGAACATCCCCAAGCCCCTTGCGGTGTTGTGGGTGATCATCGTCCTGCGCGGAATGGCCGGGGTGACGTTCTCGAACTTTCTCGCGGTCATCGTGACCGAGAAGGGGGGATCACACTTGGTCGGTGGCGCTGCGATCTCCACCTTCCTCATAACAGGAGCGCTGGGAGGGCTCCTTGCCGGCAGGATCTCCGATCACGTGGGAAGAAAAGCGGTGATATTCACAACCATCCTGCTCGCCGCGCCGTTTCTCCTCATCTTTCTGCATGGCCCGAGCTGGGCCATGCTACCATCCCTCGCATTGGCCGGCCTGTTCCTCTTTTCCTCCACTCCGGTGGGAATCGTGGCGGCACAGGAGATCATGCCCGGCAAGGCCGGTCTCGTGTCGGGAATCGTGATGGGGATGGCCTGGGGCGTAGCCGGGATGGCACTGATGCCCGTCGGATGGCTCGCCGACCGCTTCGGACTGGTGACAGTCATGACCTGGATCGCGCTCCTCCCGCTGGTGGCAGCGATCCTCGCCCTGTTCTATCACGACGCTGAGGAAGGAACTTAGTCCTGCTACAGGTATCGCAGCGCCTCACGCGCTACTTGCACCCGGCGCTCATCCTCCAACCAACGGGCGAGCTCGGGGCGCACGACTTCAGGCCTCTTCCTCCCAAGCTTCCACATCGCCGCGGCCACCGCGCGCCACACGTAGCGCCGCTCATCAAGGGAGAGCTTTCGTAGCACGATCAGCGCCTTCTTCACAAGGGGAGGCGCTCCGGAGGAAGAGAAGGCCATCGCCACATTCCACAGCGCTTGCTCATCCGTACTCGTCGACCACTTCACCAGGTACTCGAAGGTGATGCTCGGGTAGTAGCGGAGCATCGCGCTCCCCACCGCGAACGGTCCAAGGTTCCGGCGCACGACCTTCGCCCTGTCGGAGAGGAGGGGTTCGATGAGCTTGAGGAGCGGCTCTCCCCAGCCAGGGGTCCTCGATTGCGCGGCCTTGATCACCGCGATGAGCACGGCGCGGCGCACGTTCTCCGAGCGATCCTTCGTCCATTCGTGCAGGACCTCGCTCACCCTTGAAAAGTCATCCAGCAGTGCCCTTCCACAAGCATCCCCCGCCGATTCGCGCACGGTCCAATCGGGGTCGTCCACCAGCCCGTGCAGCAGTTCGACCGCTCTACTTGGATCCTGCGGGTAGGCCGCACCGATGAGGCCGCAGGCAACGTGGCGTGCCTGTGCCGGCTCGCTTGATGCTAGCCTCGCCGCACTCTCCAGCAGAGGCATCTCCTCTTCCCCATTCATGCGGGAGATCTTCTTCACGGCGTAGTGGACCTCCGGCATCCTTGCTCCTTCCAGAACGGAAGGGAGTTTGTCCATGTCACGTGCCTCGATGACTCGATCTATCGCCTCGCGCATTCCACGCCTCCCAGGTTCATGAGCTTACAGCGCCATTTAACTCCCAATGACTGCGCACGTCAAATATTCGCATGCTCTGGTTGTCGAGATTCTCTCTTTCCACTAACATCAACACCAGGGTAAGGAGGAGATATGCGCAGAGTGATCGTTGCACTGATAGTTGTGATCGCAGTTGCTTCACTGGCTGGATCAGGATTTGCGCAGACGCAGGATGAGAACCTGTCCGACGGCCGCGGCTTCGGGATCGGGATGCAGGTTGGCCTTCCGGTGGGAGGCCTGGTCAGCGCGCGCTACTGGTTGAATCCCAGCATCGCAATTGAGGGGATAGTATTCGCCTGGGGGGAGGCTAGCGACTACTTCGGAGTGGTGTCAGGCCGCGTCCTGTACAAGCTGAGCGACACGCCAACCGTGGATTTCTACATCGCCTCAGGCGCTACCTTCCCCTTCTCTCGCTACGGGCAGGACCCCGTTCTCTTCTCGGCGGCCGGGGGTATCGAATTCAACTTCGCGTTCGCCAAGAATCTGGCGTGGAATGTCGAGTTCGGCGGGACAATGTCCAGCACAGGGAACCTGACAATGGCACTCGGCACAGGGATTCATTTCTACTTCTAGCCTAAGGAGGAAACGGGTGGAAAGAGGGGAGAGCTACAAGCCGTATCGCATTAAGATGGTGGAGCCGATCAGCGTACCCACGCGCACTGAGCGCAAGGAGTTGATTCGTGCTGCGGGATATAACGTCTTCAACCTGAACGCCGATGACATCTACGTAGATCTGCTGACGGATTCTGGTACCGGTGCGATGAGTCAAGCGCAGTGGGCGGCGATGCTGCTCGGGGATGAGTCCTACGCCGGCAGCCGTAGCTTCGCCCGCTTTCAAGAGACAACGCATGACATCTTCGGCTTTTCGCACATCCTTCCCACTCACCAGGGGCGGGCGGCGGAGAACGTCCTCTTCTCCAGCCTCGTGAGACCAGGGCACATCATCCCCAACAATATGCACTTCGACACGACGCGGGCGAACATCATCGCCAATGGCGGGGAGCCGGTCGATCTGGTGATCGATGAGGCGTACGAGCCACGCACCGATCTCCCGTTCAAGGGGAACATGGACACCGCTAAGCTGGAAGCGCTGATCGATGAAGTCGGCGTGGAGCGCATCCCGTTGATCATGATCACGATTACCAACAACAGCGGTGGCGGGGAGCCCGTGTCAGTGGCGAACATCCGTGCGGTGAGCGAGATCGCGCACTCACATGGTATTCCCTTCTTCATCGATGCCTGCCGCTACGCGGAGAACGCGTTCTTCATCCGCGAGCGCGAGGAGGGGTACGGCGATAAGGAGCCGATCGAGATCGCGCGTGAGATCTTCTCGCTGGCAGATGGAATGACAATGAGCGCAAAGAAGGACGGCCTGGCGAACATCGGTGGAATCCTGGCGATGAACGACGAGGCGATCTTCGCCGCTGCGCGCGAGCGACTGATCCTGATGGAGGGGTTCCCGACGTACGGTGGGCTCGCTGGGCGTGATCTCGATGCCATCGCCGTCGGCCTGCGTGAGGCGCTCGAGCTGTCTTACCTGCGCGATCGCATCGGACAGACACGCTATCTGGGAGAGAGACTGAAGGAAGCTGGCATACCGATTATCGAGCCGATCGGCGGGCACGCCGTTTACATCGACGCCCTCGGCCTTCTGCACGGATTTTCGCAGTCCCAGTTTCCAGCACTCTCCATAGTAGTGGCTCTCTACGAGCATGCTGGAGTGCGCGCCGTGGAGATAGGAAGCGTGATGTTCGCCCACCCCGATGAGAACGGAAATGTGGTCTACCCCAGGTTGGAGCTCGTCAGGTTGGCGATCCCACGCCGGATGTATACCCGCACCCACCTCGATGCAGTCGTCGATGGGATGGCTGAAGTGGCTGATATGAGAAACGACCTGCCGGGTTACGAAATCACGGAGGGATCTGGTCCATTGCGGCATTTCATAGCACGATTCAAGCAGGTTCCCCGCAGGTAAGGCACTAACAGTATTTCCTACAACTTCTATTTGAACCATGAGGAGAAGCATGAAGATTCTTATCATTACAAGCAGTCCGAACAGCAATGGTCTGACATCCGCCTGTGCGGAGGCGGCGCGCCAGGGAGTGATCGACAGCCGCAGCCCCGCACGGATGGTGAACTTAAACGACCTTTCCATCTCACGCTGCGCCGTGCACAACGACGGCTGGGGAACCTGCAAGAGCAAGCATAAGTGTCAGCTGCAGGACGACTTCCAGGATTTGCAGGGCACAATTGAGAAGGCGGAAGGGTACGTGTTCATCACCCCGGTCTACTTCGGAGAGCCGAGCGAGCCGATGAAGGCGATGATCGATCGGTTGCGCCGCTGCGAAGCGACCAAGGACGCCGCAGCGGGAGAGAAGAGCATCATGGCCGACAAACCGATCGCGCTGGTCGCTGCCGCGGGGGGGACAGGACATGGCGCTATATCGTGTCTGGCGATGATGGAGCGCTTCGCCCTGCGTGTGGGGGCGAAGGTGTTCGACACAATACCCGTCACCAAGGTCACCCGTGACTACCAGCTGGAGACGATCCACGATGCCCTCGCGGCGATGGCCGCCGCACCACCGATCCCGGAGCTGAGCCCTGCCAAGAGAAAGGAACGCCGCCCGTCGCATCGGCGCAGGCGGCGCTAGCAACACAGATCAACGTTCCGCAGCCAGCTTCGTTGTTCTAGGAACAGGGAAGCTGGCTGCTTGAGAAATGCCTACTAGCTCAGATCGTAGACATCGCTGTACTTGTCCACGATGTAGGAGACGAAGTAGGAAGGATCGGGCTTCTCGCCGGTGACGCGCTCGATCAGCTCCTTTGGTTCGTACATCTTACCGTACTGATGGATGTTCCTGCGCAGCCAGGCGAGCAGCTCAGCGAGGTTACCCCCTTCTATCTGCCGATCGAGCTCAGGGATCTCCCGTCTTGCAGCAGCGAAGAACTGGGCGCTGTACAGGTTTCCCAGCATGTAAGATGGGAAGTAGCCGAACAGGCCCGATGACCAATGCACATCCTGCAAAACCCCGTGCGCATCGTCCTGCGGAGTCACGCCGAGGTAGCGCTTCATACCATCGCGCCACAGCTCGGGCAGATCAGCGGCATCGATCTTACCGGTGATCAGCCCCTCCTCCAGCTCGAAACGGAGCATGATGTGCAGGTTGTACGTAACCTCGTCGGCCTCCACGCGAACCAGCGATGGCTGCACGATGTTCGCCGCGCGGTACAGGTCCTCAGCGGGGATTCCGGAGAGCTGTGGCACGATCTCACCGGCGATCGGCGCGAAGAACTTCCAGAACGGACGACTACGGCCGACGAGGTTCTCCCACATCCGCGACTGCGACTCGTGAATCCCGAAGGACGCCCCCTCATCCAGACCGCTCCAACGAAGCTCGTCAGGGATCCCTTGATCGTACAGGGCATGCCCCCCTTCATGCATGGAGCTGGCCAGTCCGGAGAGGATGTTGTCGGGAAGGAAGCGGGTCGTAATCCGCACATCGGATGGGCCGATGGTTGTGGTGAACGGGTGCACGGTCGGATCGAGCCTCCCCGCATCGAAGTCGTAGTTCATCGCGGACAGTGCTTTCAGTGAAAGCTCTCGCTGCATCTCTTCTGAGAACGTCCCCTTCATGAACCCATCCTGCGGACGCTTTCCCTCCTCCATCAATCGTTTGATGAACGGGACGAGATCCTGGCGCAACGGCTCGATGATCGTCTTCAGTTCAGCGCTCGTCATCCCCGGTTCGAATTCCTCGATCAGAGCATCGTAGGGCGACTCATCGTAGCCGTAGTACTCGGCGAACTTGCGAGCGTAGTCGATCATCCGCTCGAGATGCGGCTTGAACAGCTGAAAGTCCGACTTCTCCTTCGCCTCTTCCCATGCGGTCTCAGATCGCGAAGAGGCAACGGCGTACTCCTCGTAGAAGGCAGGGGGAATCGCCTTATGCCTCCGGTACGCCTTCCCGACGACGCGCACGCTGGCGCGATCCACCTCACTCAGACCGTCAGCCCCCTGCAGCTTCTCCAGGTACTCTCCCAGCTCATCAGCAACGGAAAGCCCAAAGACCATCTTCGTCAGCTTCCCAATCACCTCGGCTCGCGCAGCATGGCCTTTGCGCGGTATGTTGGTGCGTTGATCCCAATGCAACAGAGAAAGAGCCGACTCCAGTTTCCCGATCTCACGCAGGTGTTCCTTGTACGCAGCGAGTGTATCCAACAGTCATCTCCTCCAGGTAAAGTATCCCGACAGCCCGCGGGCCGCCGGGCCCATTATAGCCCAAAGGGAATACTCCCCTAAACCTACTTGAAGAGAGTGTCGAGGAATGACTCAGTGAGGCGCATCGGGTGATCGACGAAGCGGATGACTCCATCCCGATCGATGACGAAGGTGTGTGGAATCGCGCTCACCCCATACGTTCTCGCCACCCCTTGGGATGCGCTAACAGACTCCCACAACGCGATCAACCGGTGATAATTGTTCTGCTTTAGGAAGGAACTGGCGTCGCTCGCGCTGCGATCGAGGCTCACCCCAACCAGCACCAGTCCTTTGTCATGGTACTTAGCGGCGAAGCCGTCCAACGTCGGCATCGATGCACGACATGGGGGGCACCAGCTGGCCCAGAAGTCGAGGATCACCACGTGTCCGCGAAACTGGTGCAGCGACACACTGTTACCATTGAGATCCTTCAGGGTGAAGTCCGGCGCGGACTGTCCGACCGACGTACCTACGGGAGCCGCAGGAGATGCCGGCGAGTCCTGCGGTTTGGCTGCTGGAACGCTGGCTGCGGTCGTGTCGCTCGTCGATGTCGCCGGAACCTGGTTTGTAGCCGTGGATGAACTCTGCGCCTCCTGCGGTGATGGTGCGCGGCGCGAGGTTAAGCTCCAGGCGATCACAGCGATGACAGCCACCAGGACCACGCCGACGAGGACCATCAGCCAGCGGCCTGTAGTGGCCTTAGGAACTTGTTTCTCAGTATCTTTCTCAGTTGTATTCTTCTTCTCGGTCATTTCTCCCCTTCCATCCGCAGTATTTCATTGTGCACTTAACTACTCGATCAGCGAACAATAGTATAATATCATGACATTGTCAACTGAGGAGATTCCTCAACGGGCGGATGTGCGTAAGAGAAAGGAGATGGAATGGATCAAGCAAGCTGTCTAACGATATCTGAGTTCATCAGTGTCCTCTCAAACCCGTATCGCGTCCGGATCCTCTGCGCACTATTCGACGGGGAGAAGAACGTCAGCGACATCGCAAGACAGGTCGGGCTGCCCTCCGCACACGTCTCCTCACACCTGCGCATCCTCTACGATCGCGGCTACCTGGAACGCCGACGCGAGTGGAAGCAGGTCTTCTACTCGTTGCGATTGCCGCAGGTGCAGAAATTCCTCGAACTCGCGTTCGAACTCGCGCGGGACAATTCCACCTCCTCTCCGATGGTCTCCCACTGAGCCAACGAACCTTCTATTGCTGAGCGGCTTTCCTTAGCATCCTCGGCGTTCTATCTGTCAGAACGTGACAACAGACAAGCCTTTGCACGAGAACGCTTTTTTTGTTCCGGGTTCTGCACTCCAAGTTCCGCGCTCCAAAGCTTTTCCCTCGCCCGTTCGCTTAAGAACGCAAAGACCATCACCTTCCTTTTCCCCTTCTGAAT
>JAGGSM010000160.1 GCA_021159105.1 Candidatus Bipolaricaulota bacterium | reverse complement strand
CGAGCTCGGATGCGAGGTGGAATACATCGGTGAGACGATCTCTCGCGCCATTCGCGAGGGATATGTGCCGCTCACTTGGTAACAAACCGAGTAAAGGAGGACTAATGACGATAATTGACGATGCAATAGAACTGGAAAAACGGGCGGAGCGCTACTACACAAATGGGGCGGAGCTGGTGACCGATCCGAGCGGGAAGCGGATCCTGGAACTCCTAGCGAAGGAGGAGGTTCGCCACGCCCAAGTCTTGGCAAAGATCAAGGAGAAGGATCACGGGGAACTTGGATCATCGTCACTCATCTCCGAGGTGAAGGGGCTGATCGAGGGAGCGGTGAAGGAGGAAAAGGACGCGATCTCGTCCGACGCCTCCCTCCGCGATGTCCTGCACAAGGCGATGGAGATCGAACAGGCGACGAAGAAGTTCTACGAGGAGAAGGGGAGTGCAACGGGCGATCCGAAGGAGAAGGATCTATTCGGGATCCTCGCCAAGCAGGAGCTCGGCCACTATCTCCTTGTGGGCAGCCTTGTCGAGTACTTCGATCGGCCGGCGGAATGGGTCGAGTCGGCTGAATTCGGGCTCCGCGAGGAGTATTGACGTGAACTGGTGCTATCTGGACATCATTCGCGATGTGACATTCTATCGCGCCGTCACCAGAAGAATCCGCCTGGTGGAGTGAGCCGGAAAATGGATAGAGAAAGATTGTGGTATCTGGCCCGGTTCAACCTCCTGGCTGCGATGAGTGCAGAAGAGATGGCGATGTTCAACCGCGAGGTAAAAGACACGAAGTACAAGCGCGGCGAAACTGTCTATCTACCCGGCGACCCGAGTGATGCGGTTTACTTTGTGAAGAGGGGAAGGGTGAAACTTTCCCACCGTGATAAAAGCGGGAAGAGCGTCACCATTCGGGTGTGCGAACCGGGGGAGCCGTTCGGCGAGATGGCGGCGGTGGGACAGGATGTGCGCCGGCTAGAGGCAACTGCCTTAGACGATGTGTGGCTGTGCTGGGCTAGAAGAGATAAGTTCACACAGTTTGCTAAGGCGCATCCTCAGATTGCATTAGGGATTGCCAAGCTCATAGGCCTGCACAGGCAGGAATTGGAAAATCGGTTGGAGGAGTTATTGTTCCTCGATGTTCCCACGCGCCTTGCCCGCACGCTTCTCAAGATTGTAGACAAGCATGGGCGGAAACTTGATGATGGAATTCAGGTTCGCATCAGAATCACCCACCGTGAGCTTGCGGAGCTTATCGGAGCGACGCGAGAGACGACCACGGCCGTATTGAACAAGCTAAGACGCGAAGGGATTGTCACCAGGAAACTGGGAAAGCTCCTAATCACCGATCCGGAGAGATTGAAGCTACTGGCAGAATGATGATGGTGGGTGGCTGCAAGAGCCGTCCACCATCATCGGGTTGAGACTATTCGCACTTTATCGGAGGCTGCGGGAACCCGTTTACTTCGTCGTTGTGGAACCAGATGAATTCGTTCGAGGCGTGCATTGCACCAGCGGAGTCGAATCTAGAGTTTGTCACGGTCCAGTTCAACCCATCGAACCTAACCTCACTCGCGAACACCGGAGCGACTCCGTACTTCCCGCCGGCCATCGGCGGATAAGGGATCCCTGGGTAGCCGTAGTAGATGTCCGGATGCCTCTGCTCGAATGCCCCTTTGGCGACGTCCTTCGGCGGAACTGACAGCTGCATGCCGCTCAGGTTCACCGCGCTCTCGTAGAAACCGGCGAAGATCGCTTCCACTATTTCTTGGTCGACCGAGTCTCCTGCAAACAGCTTGAGGGAATTGATCGCTCCCATGATCGTGGCGACATCGTCGATCCGATACGTCGATTGATCCTTGAAGATCCCGGTGTGGGGACTGTAATCGGCGCTCAAGGCATGGAACTCCTGCGCGGCCGCAGTTAGGAAACGCGTGTGATCGCTCACTCGGTAGGTTTCGATCAGCCCGCGGATCCTAAATGCCCGCTGTGTAGCGTCTCCGCCCGTGAGGGAGATCAATTGATCACCAAATGAGAGGACGCGGGAGAGGGCTGCGTTCTGGCGGTCAAGGTCATCGGCGTAGGTCGCGTACCACACCAGCGACTGAATCGCTAGAGATAGCTCCGCGCCATCTTCCGCCTGACGAGTGGCCAGAGCATCGAACAGTCCGTTTGCCTTCATGCTGAACATGGCCCCTGCCTGTGAATCAGCGTAGCGGTTGGTCTCAGAGTGAGGAACAGCACTGGCCTTTAGGAGTGATCCAAGGTCGGTGAATGCCTCAAGGAGAACCCACTGCCCCTTCCAATCGAGCGTACCGTTGCTGTCGACGAACAGTCCATCCTGGTTCATCAGGTTGTTGAGGGTATATTGCGCCTGCATCTTCGCCTCGGCGTTAAGGACGAGGCCGACGAATCGCCACTGCGCCCCGAAGTTATCGGTGGGGGTTCCGAAGTGGTCGTCCACGTGGAACTGCTTGGCCCATTCGACCTCCTTCATGATCGTCCATCCCATGGCGCGGGCGGTTACTGTCTTGTCAAACGTGTTTGGGTCCCAACGTTGGGTGCCAAAGTCATCCACATTGAGGCTTGTGATATAGTGCGGATCACCGCTGGCGTAGATCGAGTGAAGCAAGGCGGCGTTCTTTGGAGGCATGGCCGTATCACCGTCGCTCGGGTCAGCATCGGCCATCTTCACCATCTGCATGACCATATCCTTCGCAGGCATGAACGTGCCGCCGAGTCCAGAACGCATCACGAGATTTCCCAAGTTGTAACGGGAGTACCAGTATCCCTCTTCTTCAGCGGCCGTAGGATTGAAATCTGGATTCTGTCCGATGATCTGTGGGGGCGTTCCCACGAGGAAGAACGCCAAGCCGAGTACCAGGCTCAGGCTCAAGACTACACTTACGATCGCTATTCTCTTCCGTTTCATTCGTATCACCTTCCTTAGGTATTCGCCTTTCGGCATAAAGAGATTAACAGACCTGAAAGTCGTAATTTGTAACCTAGCTTACATCCCAGAGATTGGTTTCAGTAAGCAACTCATCTGCGCTGAAACTGACTTTACACCGATTCACGCGAAGATCCTGATCAGGATTTGGATGTGTACTTCCTTGGGATTCCAATGTTGGCGGATGGATCATCGCTTTCACCTTTGGCAGTGCGGTCTTGGCTATCAATCCCGATATCCACACGGATCTATGACAATTCTCGCGATTGATCGGTCTTCTGTCACTGGCCGGGTTAGTATCCCGGGTGAGCCAGGGAAGACGGTAATTCTTTGCATAATCAAGAATTGCTTCTTCGAGGTTCACATCCGGACTGTATCGTTCCTGCAGGTAGTGGAAGTGTCGGGAAGCCCACACACACCGCGGTGTGGCTACGGAAGGGCTTGACGATATCTGTTGACGGATGAGAGTCAGCCTCGATCATGTCTACGCGTACAAGGAAGCTTGTGGAGAGGCGTACCGCCATCTACGTTGCCAAAAGAAGCGGCGGAAGCGCTATGGAAAGTACGATCGTCTGAGGAAGGATACCCAACCAGGTATCGATTGATGAGGGCTTCAGCGATTGGCCTTAAGAGGCGGGCTATGGTGGCATCAATGGTGCTACGCACCTCATTCAGAAACACTCAAAGCGGCTTCCACGCTCACTTGCTCTTGTAGCCTCGTTGTTAGAAGTGTTTGAGATACTTGAGAACCTCGAGCATTTCCTCCACTTCCTCCTCTCCTTTTCCCTCGTCGATCGCTTCGCGCACGCAGTGTCGCATATGTGAATCCGCGATGGCGTGGGCGACCTTGGAGAGCGACGATTGCACTGCCGAGATCTGCTTTAAGATATCGATACAGTATTGCTCCTCTTCCACCATCCGTTCCACCGCGGACAGGTGTCCAATTGCCGTACGCAGCCGTTGCACGATACCCTTCTTTAATTCTGGTTCTTTCCCTAAGCTTCCCTTGTTTACCATAGCCATTCGATAGCACTCCTTTCACCCAGGAGGGGTGGGGTAAGATATTACTAGCATAACACGCTGCCCATACCCTGTCAAGGGGAGGCGTTATGGTCCAGAATTTTCCGGGCTGGAATGACATAGCCGCTTGCTCCTTGACAATGGGCGAGGATGGTGTTATAGTTTTTTCGTAGCCCACCCCGGGTGGGGTAGGAACTGAAACAGTATGATAAGGAGGAGCTATGTGGGGATATGGAATGGGATACGGCGGAGGAATGTTTTTCTGGTGGATCGGAGGGTTGCTTCTGTTTGCGGCGCTAATGTACTCTGCTGTCCGGATAGGCTCACGGCACTCCCACCGCAATTACCACGACTACGACAACTGCGGCTCAAACTCCCGCGACTGCCGGGATGATGATCGGCACCATTATAGAAGGGACGATCGCTACAGGAGGGATGACCAATGAACGAAAGACGTTGGATAACACCAGTATTGGTGCTTGTTGGAATCGGACTGATCGTCGGAGGAGGAGTGATGTTCTCGGCAAACGGGTTGGGCCAGATGGGAGGCAGTTACGGCATGGGATGCGACCCGGATGAGTCCGTGGGTTCTGGCCCGCCGGGCAACGCTGTCTCTCCTGTAACGGTTAAGACGGTCGCCACCCAGTACCTCGGTCGATATCGTGGCAAGAATCTTGAGATAGCCGAGATCATGGAGTTTCAGCGCAATTTCTACGTCCAGGTAAGGGAGAAAAAGACCGGTCGCTTCGCGTTTGAGTTTCTCATCGATCGTGGGGCCGGACGCGCTTATCCCGAACCGGGGCCGAACATGATGTGGAACACGAAGTATGGGCGCATGAGCTGGCTCCCCTGGGTTCGCGCGTCGGAAGAAATGCGCATAAGCCCGCAGGAGGCGATCAATATCGCCCAGGACTACCTCGATCGGACCGGTTCCGGCCTCACCGTAGAGGGGCGGACAGATGAGTTCTACGGCTACTACACCCTCCATACGGTGCGCGATGGAGCGATCACCGGGATGCTCTCCGTAAATGGAGAAACGGGCGCCGTCTGGGCCCATACCTGGCACGGTGAATTTATCGGAATGCTAGGAGGCAATAATGAAGATGACTGAACACTCAGCAGATGAACACGCAAAGATGGTCCACCAACAGGGCGGGCACATGGATCATAAGTCCGGAGAAGCATCACACGCGGGGCACGACCACCACGCGATGATGGAGAAGGACTTTCGTACGCGTTTCTTCTTCGTAGCGATCCTTACCCTACCCGTACTCACGCTCTCGCCGACCGTGCAAAGCTGGCTCGGGTTCAAGGCGACCTTCCCCGGGTCGCACTACCTGTTGTTTACACTAGCGACGCTGATCACCGTCTACGGAACGTGGCCGTTCTACAAGGGGGCGGTGAAGGCCCTCAAGCGCGGAGTGCTCGACATGTCGGTCCTGGTGAGCATCGCCGTCACCGCCGGGTACCTGTTCTCCGCGGGGACTACCTTTGCCTTCCAGGCGGTCGATTTCTACTGGGAGATCTCAACCCTGGTAGCGGTGTTGCTCCTTGGGCACTGGCTGGAGATGCGGGCAATACGTGGAACAACCGGCGCTCTGCGTGAACTTCTTAAGCTCATTCCGAGCACCGCCCACCGACTGAACGAAGATGAGGTGGAGGATGTCTCGACGAGTATGCTGTCCACGGGAGACCTTCTCCTCGTCCGTCCCGGTGAGCAGGTCCCAGTCGATGGCGAGGTGATAGAGGGAGAAAGCTCGCTTAACGAAGCCATGGTCACCGGGGAGTCGATGCCCGTCTCCAAGCGTGCGGGAAGCCAGGTGATCGGTGGGACGATCAACGGCGAAGGGGCGCTCAAGGTGCGGGCGACCAATGTCGGGGAGGACACGGCGCTGGCGCAGATCGTGCGGTTGGTGCGCGAGGCGCAGGCATCCAAACCACCGATCCAACGCCTCGCCGATCGTGCAGCCCACTGGCTGACGATCATCGCCGTGGGAGCGGGACTGGCGACGTTCCTGTTCTGGTTCTTCCCCGGTAACCAGCCGTTCGTCTTCGCACTCACCCTGGCGATCACCGTCTTGGTCATCGCCTGCCCGCACGCCCTTGGACTGGCGATCCCGGTGGTGACGACGATCTCCACTACCATGGGCGCGAAAAACGGGATGCTGGTGCGCAACGCCCAAGCGGTGGAGGCAGCTCGCAAGATCAGCACAGTGGTCTTTGATAAGACCGGGACCCTCACCCGCGGAGAGTTCGGGGTGACTGAGGTGATACCGTTCGCGGATGAAACTGAGGATGAAATCCTGGCGCAGATTGCCGCGGTAGAGCGCGACTCGGAGCACACGATCGCTCAGGGGATCGTGCGTTCGGCAGCCGAACGTGGCTTGACCCTGCCTACCGTGACCGGAGTGCAGGCCATCCCCGGAAAGGGCGTACAGGGTCATATCGACGGAAAAAAAGTCTACGTCGGGAACCGTGCCCTCATGGAAGAGATTGGGATCTCGGTGCCGGACGATCCTCGCCTTATCGCCCTGGAAAAAGAGGGAAAGACGGTCGTCTTCGCCGCTTCCCAAGGAATCATGGGGGCAGTCGGGCTTGCCGACCTCATTAGAGAAGAATCGCGCAGCGCAGTGGCCGAGCTGAAGAGCGCGGGAATCCAGGTGGCGATGCTCACCGGAGATTCCAAACCGGTAGCCGAATGGGTTGGCCGCGAGCTCGGGCTGGACCTGGTATTCCCCGAGGTCAAGCCGGGAGAGAAGGCAATGAAGGTGAAGCAGCTCCAGGAAGCGGGGCACATCGTCGCCATGGTCGGAGACGGGATCAACGACGCCCCGGCACTGGTACAAGCGGACGTTGGAATGGCTATCGGAGCTGGGACGAACGTGGCCATCGAATCGGCGGACGTCGTCTTGGTCAAGAACGACCCGCGTGACGTGGCGCGCCTCATCCACCTCTCCCAGGCGACGATGCGCAAGATGCGCCAGAACCTGGTGTGGGCGACGGCGTACAACGCGATCGCCATCCCAGCGGCGGCCGGTGTCTTTCAACCGTTCGGGTTCGTTCTCGAACCACAATGGGGAGCGCTGATCATGGCGGCAAGCACGGTGATCGTGGCGATCAATGCCATCTCCCTGCGGCGGGTGCGCTTGAGCACCCAGACAGCATAGGCGTAATCGTAAGGAGAAGACATGGAGATCGATCCGGTATGCAAGATGGAAGTCAATGAGACGGAGGCGCTCACCGCGAGGTGCAACGGCGCGGTGTACTACTTCTGCTCTCACGGTTGCCGGGAGAAGTTTATGAAGGCACATCCGGAAGGGCGACGGCTGTACGATCTCATCATCATCGGGGGCGGCCCGGCTGCCCTCACCGCCGCCGTTTACGCCTCCACGATGAAGATCGACGCGTTTGTGATAGCGCGCGATCTGGGAGGGCAGGCGCTCGATAGCTCAAAGATAGAGAACTACATGGGGTATGACTTCATAACCGGCCCGGAACTGATTGACAAGTTCAAGGGGCAGCTCCTTCACTCCCATTATGTCGATCACCTGATGAACATGGTTGTTAGTGTGGGACCGTATGCCGATGGGTTCACCGTTACCACCGCAGATCGGCGCACATACGCTGCCACCGCTGTCCTCGTCGCCACCGGAATGGCGCGTCGCCGGCTGAACGTTCCGGGCGAGGAGGAGTTTCAGCGAAGGGGCGTGCTCTACGGGAATATTCAGGATTATGCCTTTGTCCAGGGAGAAGACGTCGCGGTAATCGGAGGTGGAAACTCCGCACTGCAGATCGTGGAGAACCTGCGGGCAGTGGCAAGACAGGTCCATCTGGTGTCGGATGAGAAACTCAGTGCCGATGCAGCACTTATCGAGCGCGTTAAGAAGTTCGAAAACCTGCGTATCTATGAGAATGCAACCGTGATGGAATTTACCGGTAACGAGTCTCTGACCGGAGTGACCATCCGCACTGAACGCGGAGAGAGCACGCACATCCCAGTGAATGGAGTCTTCATCGCTATCGGGTTTCATCCCAACTCGGCGATCTTAGGAGGTATTGTTGAACTGAACGATCGTCGGGAGATCGAAATTGCTCCTGACTGCACCACGTCATACCCGGGAATCTTTGCCGCGGGGGACGTAACCAATGCCTTCGGCAAAAGGATCATCATCGCCTCTGCCGAGGGAGCGAAGGCGACTCTGGCCGCGAGGCGTTTCATTATGAATCGAAATACGGAGGGACCCGCATGAACGAAAAGAGGAACTACGCATTTCACACGATGGTTGATATTCCGTATGAGCAGACGCTGGAGAAGGTCAAGGCGGGCCTGGTCTTTCCGTGCAATGTAATCATGTACGATGAATAGGGAAAAACTGCTATAACAGTCGTTAATCCGGTTACGATGATTGCCGCTCTGGGCGATCCACGCCTGGTAAATGTGGCGCGTGATGCCAAGGATCGACTCGTACGGAGGGTGGGACAACTTGTGCCCAAGTGAGAACAGGAGCAACACTCCATCTACTACAACACTGTTTACAGGAAGGCAGTCCTTACGTCACAGCGCCACCTTTCTATTTCTACATTGATGTTCACAGAAGAAACACATCGCCTCCTCTATAATCCCACCCCAGGAGGGGTAGGATAATAGCAGAACATATCGAAAGAAGGAGGTTACAAATGGACAAGACGAATTACGCGTTTCGGACGGAACTTGATCTCTCCTACAAAGAGACGCTAGAGCGGGTCAAGGAGGAGTTACAGGCTGAGGGATTCGGCGTCCTCACTGAGGTCGACGTGGAGAAGGTGATGGATGAGAAGCTGGGGGTGAAATTCCGCCCGTACACGATCATCGGCGCGTGCAACCCTCCGCTCTCCAGTCGGGCGTTCAACACTAACCTGGAGGCGGGCCTGGTCCTACCGTGCAACGTGATCATCTACGAACAAGAAGGGAAGAGTGTGGTGGTAATCGCTGATCCGGTAACGATGATCAGCACCATCGGCGACCCTCGCTTGGACGAGGTGGCAAATGAGGCGCGGATTCGGCTCCAGCGAGTCATAGAGAAAATTGAGAAGCTGTTAGTGCATTCTAGCTAAAAGGAGGATACTATGAAGAATGGAAAAGCGGGTTTTTTCGTTGTTATCGGAGTCATCGCTACCATCGCTTTGATCTCGGTTATTGGGGCACAAGACTACAGTACCAGGGATTGGAACCTGAAGGCACAGAATGCCCTCGTCATCGGAGGCTACTCAGACAATTTCGACTATTCGGGAGAGAACGTCCGCCCGCTCATTGGGACAGCGACGGTTGATGTGGACAGCGCCGCTAACTGGGGGACCGTTATGGCGAACGTCAGAACAACCTCAGAGAGTGGTCCAATACGCTTCTCCAAGGATGTTTCCCTCACTGGAGACATTACAGTCGTGATGAGGGACTTCAACGAGGAAGCACCATATATGAAGGGTGGAATCGCCGAGTTTCTGTGGCTACACGGTGACACCGGGCAAGGCACACCGGTCATGCCCCGACAGTTCACGTTCCTTGCCGGGTGGGGACGTGTTGATGTATACGTCAACGGAGAGCTCCGTTATCCTGGGCTTGAAGGGCACTTCATGTACACCGAACAGGCACGCCGTGGGGCAGAAGATGGGTACAAAGTGATGCGTTCCGACGGCACGGTCTATGACCCGAGCCTTGCCGACAAGACCAGGTTCACGAATTCGTCCGACGGAGAACTCCACATCGTGGTGCATTCGCCGACCCCCGATGAAGGCAACTTTCCCCAACAGTCACAATGGATGCACTTAAATTTCGCCGATGTCTTCATCAAGCATGCACCGGCGAATCTGAGCGTTTCTATCTCTTCATAGGTAGAAGTATGCAAGAGTTCTTCAGACGGCCTTTGGTTAACGCCTCAGGCCGTCTTCTTCTCTTACAT
>JAGGSM010000204.1 GCA_021159105.1 Candidatus Bipolaricaulota bacterium | reverse complement strand
GACTGTTATGATCGATCGATCGCGCATCACAATGCGTCCATTGATGATCACCGTCTCGACATCGCCCCCCTTAGCACAATAGACGAGGGAGGGGACGATATCGTCGCCTAAGTTAAACATATGTGGAGCAGAGGGATCTATGATGACGAGGTCAGCAAGCCGTCCCTCGTCAATCGTGCCTGCATCAAGTCGGCAGCTTGCAGCACCAACTGCTGTTGCGCTGGCGAAGATGTCGCGTGCATCCAAGGCAGTCGGATCCATCGCTGCTACCTTCTGCAAGAGGACCCCGGTGCGCATCTCCTCAAATGGGTCCAGGAGATCATTTGATGCTGCGCCATCAGTCCCTATAGCAATGTTGACGCCATTCTGCCTCATCTTCGCGATCGGGGCGATCCCACTGCCAAGCTTCATGTTGCTCTTGGGGTTGTAGACAACCGTCACCGACCGGTTATTTGCAAGCTCGATCTCTTCATCAGTGAGGTGAACACCGTGCACGGCGAGAATCGGACGGGAGAGGAATCCGATGGAATCGAGATAAGCAAGCGGCGTCTTCCCGACAGTCTCAAGCGAATGTTTCACCTCCCACTCGGTCTCCGACACATGGGTCTGGATACCCAGATCGTGTTTCTCAGCGATGTCCATTATCCAAGCGAGCAAACCCTCACTACAGGTGAACGGGGCAGATGGCCCCAGGAAGACCTGCACGAGCGGATCTTCCGATGGTATCTGATGCCAATCCTCAATAAGCTTCAGGGTCTCTTCCCGCAACTGCTCCGGTGTAGTGATAAAATCATCGGGGACCCACTGGTCGACCATGCTCATCGCCGCGGTTCCGCGAATGCCTGCCTCAACCCACGCTCGTGGGACGCCCGGAAGATTCATGTCCATATCGACGAACGCAGTGATCCCGCTCTTGATCATCTCGATTGTTCCGAGCATTGACCAGAGGTATCCGATCTCATCGGAGCTCCCCTCACGCGTGCACCGCAGTACGTTGCGCACAAACGGGAAGGTCACCTCCTCACACCACGATACGAGCGGAACGTCGTCTCGGCGCCCTTTGAGCATCGACTGATAGAGGTGCGTGTGAGCGTTGACAAACCCGGGCGTGACGATCCGCCCCTGCCCGTTGAGGACGGTAGCTCCTGTTTCAATCTCCTGTGACGTGACGCGACCGATCCGCATGATGCGGTTTCCTTCGATCAACACGTCCACATCGTGTTCCACGCGGTACGCATCCCGAACGAGATAGGAGATGTCCTTGATAAGGACTGTTTGTTCTCTCATGTTATGAAGCATCGCAATCCCTTCCTTCAAGGAGATCGACCAAGCGCTCAGCCTCCACCTTCCCGGCATGGCTTACACGCCCACTTGACAGGTGATTAATCGTAATCTGCGCCGGTTTGTTGATGTCGTTCAGATTGGGGATCTTCTCGAAGATCCCGCCCGCTTCCCTCAACACATCGTAAAACAGGCGCCCGTAGATCGAAGCGGACTCAAATGCGAGCTGGTACGCCAGTTCATCTAGATTGTCATCTGGAAAGTCGTCAACAGTGAGAAGCGCCGAGCCACCGTAATGAATGAAATCATCGGGGTAGGGGCGCTTCTCTGTAGGAGATGAGTCTTTGCTAACCGGGCACACAGGCGCTCGCCCGATTATGTGTTTGACGATATGAGGATCGACGTTGAGGCTCTCTTTCATGGTGAAGATAACGCTCTCATTCACCCGCCCCGCAATCTGCGTCGCACCGACCACACTTGCGATCGGTGCGGCGATCAAGGTCAACATTTGCGGAGGAATGCCGCTCTTCTCAGCAAGATGGAGCGCAACCGCATCACTGGGGAGACAATCGGACTCAATGACTGCAATCCCGATCGCATCCTTTGCCGGTAAGTCTGCCTCCATGTACATGCGGATTGGGCCGGAGACGCGAATCCCCAGCTCATCCTCACTTAATGAATAGGAGGCTTGCAAGCTATAGGTGGAGAAGACAGGATGGAGCGACTCGACAACAATCTGTGGAAGGCTGAATCCACCAAGATCAGTGAGGCCAAGCGAGGCTCTCGCCAACCCCCCATGACAGATCTCAATCAAGAGGCGCCCTGCCTCGAATGACCCAGATACACCAAATCCAGCGTTGACCAACGTCGCTTTACAGGGAAGATCCTGCACAGAGAGGCCGTATTCCCATGCATGGTCAATCAGAATGCGCGTAAGCTCACCTGATCGACGAGCAATATGCGCTTTTATTCTTGAATCGAGGCTTGAACTACTCATATTCTCTACCGTTCACCGACCACATCAGGGAGGTAGAGCTCATGCTTTCCCCATTTTCCTCCGAACGAAGGAGCTGTAATGCGGATCGTCCCTGGGGTTGCAGCGAAAGCGTCGATCGCCACGTGCAATCCCTCCTTGATCTCAGGAAGTCCTAGTCCGATGAGCGGGTACTCGATTACCGCATCCGCATTGTCCGGGATCTTCGTCTCAACTTCATTGCGTAGCCCTGGGCAGAACGGCTCATTGATCGTCAAGCCTTCATCGCGGTAGTTGATCCCCCCAACCTTCGCCCCGCTGATTCCACCGAGTGGATAGTTGAAGAGAGAGACCCCGTAGACATCGCTGAAGATGCGATCCGATGCCTCCTGAGCTGCGGTGAGGCACGACGCTGCGTTCTGTCCGAACACTTCCAGCACCCCGTCCATCCCGGAAACGATGTAGAAGGTCCGCTCGATCAGTATGTCACCGGTCATGATCGGAAGGCGTATCACATCGCGATCACCAAGTTTCTCCTCGCTCTCGAACCCATCCCCCCACCTCCGGATGTGCTCACCGATTTCGATCTCCTTCTTCTCCTCTCCCTGCGGGCTTGCGTCGAACAGTGAGCACGTGGGAAGGTGGGGAAGGATGTACAACCGGTCGAGCAACGCTTTCTTGAACGCGTCCAACCCTAGCTCGGTGGGCGCGTTGAACTGAATGAGAACGCCAGGACGCCCATCAGGAGATTCCATCGGGGAGACGCGTCCCTCAACACACGCTTGCAGCGGAGCTGCAGTGATTACGGAGAAGCCGGATAGATAAGTAGCTTCTTGCAGTGCTACACGCTCCGTCAATGCGGTAAGCACCACACGGCAAAGATAGACATCCGTGCATTCACAGTTCACTTCTTCCAGTTCGATATTTCTGTAAAGCAATCTTCCTCCTTTTATCGTCTTCTAGATCATGTTCTATATGCGTGAAGGACGCTACGCCTGAGAGAGAGCGCGACACGGTCGAACGGCGTAAGGGCACATATTGGAGTTCCATCGACGATTAGCGCTGCGTCGCCTTCGAGACCTGCAACCTCTACGCTGTCGCCATCACCGAAGCTGATTTGGCGGAGGGTGAGCGGCTCAACAGCTTCGATAGCACCCTGATCGATGTGCGTTCGAATCAAGACAGAACTTGCCATCGTGAGAACTCCCTCTTTACCCAGGTATGGTCCCCAACACATCAGCCCACTCACCGCCTTCCCGCTGTAGGGAAGTGCATCATTGATCGGAGAAGCGATAATCTGCCCCATCTGTGTATCCAGACCGTCAATCATTACTAGCCCATTCTTGGAGACTCGCGTTTTCTTTCCACAGACCGAGCGTGGCTGCGTCTCCATCTTCCTTCCAGCGATCATCGCACGGGCATCTAGATCGACGCGTGCTCCATCTACCGTTCCAAAGAAGATGTTGCTGAAAGTTACATCGTTAAAGGCGATCCCTTTATGTTCATTATTCACGCGTACATCGATACCGTGAATAGGACGATCCACAAGGGAAGATAGATTGAGCCGCTCCACGTCACTACCACGTATCGTTACGAGCGGTCCCACGTTGGACGACCCGGCACCGATTCCCAAGAGAGGGACGTTTGCTTCTTTCGCGACGATTGTGTTTGCAATTGCACAGAGGGTCCCATCACCGCCAACGCCGATCAGTGCGTCGACTTCCCTTTCAAGCATCGCCTCCACTGCACGTTCAATGAATGCAAAGTCATCGGTCACAGGGATGTCCACTTGTGCAAACTCCATGCCTTCCTCTTTAGCAACGGAGAAATCGACTGTGCCAGAAACGATCAATAGGAAGACCCCGCCAAGTCGGGAGAAGAGGATGGGGAGCAGTTCTCTAATCGCTGCCTCACCCCGCCCAGCAGCAGAGTGGACGATCAAACCGGCGCGCATGATACGACTCACTTGATTGCGCCCCCCGTGAGGCCAGAGACAAGGTATTTCTGCCCCAGCATGAATAGGATCAACACGGGAATACAAGCCAGCAACGCCGCCGCACTCAATGGACCCCACCGGACTACCCCGCCCGAGCCCATGAACCGCGCCAGAAAGACGGGAAGGGTGTAGTGAGCATTATCACGCATGATGACTAGCGCAAAGAAAAACTCGTTCCATGAGAGAAGCAATGAGAATGTACCCACAGCCAGCAACCCGGGGACAGAGAGAGGAAGAACGATCTTCACAAGCGATCGCACCCGGCCACACCCGTCAATGCGAGCCGCCTCCTCCAGCGCAACCGGGATCTTATCGAAGTAGCCCTTGAGCAGCCAGATGCTGAACGGCATACTGAAGCTGGTGTACATAATAACAAGGCCGGGGATCGTGTTCAGCAAGTGGTAGGTCTTCAGCACCGTAAACAGACCAAGGACCATGATGATCCCAGGGAATGATTGCGTAGCAAGGAGCCACATGGAGAACATGGTTCTCCCGCGAAACCTGAACCGCGACAGAGCGTATCCAGCCGGTGTGGAAACGATGATTGACAGAAGCACGGTCGCCAGTGCCACGAGGCTGCTATTCTTGAAGTTCGTTATAAAGGTCGACTCGGTAAAGATCTCCTGGTAGTTGACGAACGTCACTTCCCTTGGAACCCCCATCGGGGAAGCGATAATTCCTTGCTCTGTCTTGAACGAATTAAACAGGAGAAAGGCCATCGGAAAGGCAAGCAGGAGCATAAACAGGACGACAAACACGTGCAGCAGCACCTGTTTTACCGGGGACATCCTCATCTCAATACCTCCCGAATGTAGAAGACAACTACGACAAGAAGGCACAACAGGATCAGTAAACCAATCGCGGCTCCATAGCCCGCCTGATAGTACATGAATGCGTTCTCGTAGGCGTACAGGGGAAGAGTGAGGGACGCATTTCCCGGCCCCCCTTTGGTTAATATGAACACTATGTCGAACATATTGAACGTCCAAATTGTCTCCAGTGTAAGGATGATAAGTACAACTTTCTTGATGCTCGGGACGATGATGTTAACCTGGGTTTGAATGTAGCTCGCCCCGTCGATCGCGGCTGCATCAACGATATCTTTATTGATCGTCTGTAGCCCGGCAAGAATCATTACAGTGACAAATGGAATCCCCATCCAAATATTGGTGATGATGCATGTCCAGAGAGCAAGGTGTGGATCGGTCAGCCAATTGGGCGGATGTGCCATGCCCAGAGAATGAAGAATAGTATTCAGCGGCCCACCGTTCAAGAAGATGTAGCGCCACATGAGGGAGACAACAACCGGGGGCAGGGCCCAAGGGACGAGGGCTATCCCGCGAAACATCCTCCGAAACCGCAGGAAACGGGAGTTGAGCATCGTTGCCAGCCAATAGGAAAGGACAAACTGCATCCCAACACTGGTTATCGTCCAGACGAGAGTGTTACTGAATGCACGCAAGAATAAAGGGTCTTGAAACAGAAGCTCTACGTTCTGGAAACCAACAAAGACGGTCTGCTGTGCCAGAGCACGATAGGTGTAAAACATGCGTGTAATCCCCTGAATCAAGGGATACAGGCTGATTCCACAGAGGACTACCAGTGCTGGAACAAGGAATGGGAACGCTAGCCGCTCTTCCTTAAGTGCCCCGTCATTGCTGCGCATCATAGCTCTGCCTCTTTGGCAAAATCGACCACAATCTTCAATCCTTTCGCCTCTTTAGCAAGCTGCATTCCTCTCTCTATTTCAGAAAAGGCTACGGTATGAGTGATAATGCCAGATAGGTCCTGTGCGTGATTTGTGAGCCATCTGACCGCTTCTTCAAACTGTCTTAGGTTATAGCCGAAGCTCCCTGCAAGAGAGATCTCGTTGTAGTGCACAGCGAACGCATCAATGCATACTCGATCACCCTTCGGCAGCCCTCCGAATAGAAGAACCCGTCCCCCGGGTGTCGCCATATCAAATGCTGTTTCCACTACTGTTTTACTTCCGACAGCAACTAAGATGCGATCAGCTTTATCCCTACCCAAGACGGTGATCATCCGTTCGACAAGGCTTTCTTCCTGTGGCGAGACAACCTCCAGGCCAAGGCGGCGTGCCGCTTCAATCCGCGAAGCGGAGATCTCGCTTAGTAGAACCTGTGCCCCTTTTGTTCTTGCCAACAGAGCAAGCATCACCCCCATCGGCCCGCCACCGATGACAAGGACGGCGTCACCTTTGCTGACTCCCGCTTTGTCGATCCCATTGTGAACACAGGCGAGCGGCTCAGCTAGTGATCCCACAGAGAAATCGACGTCCGTTTCCAAGCGGAAGGTGCCCTGTTCCACGATCGCTCGTGGGACAAGGATGAACTCCTGGAATGCGCCGGAGACAAATGCCTTGTGCTTGCACATCTCCCCCAGACCATGCTGGCAGAGATCACACACTCCACACTCAACGTACGGGGCGACGACGACTCGTTCCCCACCATCAAAGCGGTCGACTTCTGGACCCACCTCCACGATGGTCCCAGTAAACTCGTGTCCAAGTATGCAAGGAGGAGCGAAGTATGGATGTCCTTTGAAGTAAGCTTTAACGTCGGTTCCACACAAACCAACAGCTTGTATCTTCAGCACTATCTCTCCAGGCCCAGCATGCGGCTTTGGGACCTCTCGATAAGAGATCTTTCCAATCTTGACAAGTTCAGCAATCTTCATCTTGGCTGTCCCTCGCAATTGTTTTCCCTACTCAGACAAGAAAGGGGGCTTGCGCCCCCTTCAATGAATCCTAGTATTCGACCCGAACACCAACAACGTACCATGCCCAATTATTCTCGTCATAGATGTTCTGAAGATCCGGATATGCATCATACGGATAAACCAACTTGACCGGGCCACCAAGGCTGGCGGGAAGGTCATCTCCACTCTCGGCGTATGCAAGCATAATCGGATAGTAGAGGGCATCTTTGGTGGCAACCGTGAACTCCTTTTCATCCGAGCAGATCATAACTACCTTGCTCGCGCCGGTCGGAATTCCCACATAATCAAGCAGGGCTTTAAGTGTTACACCTGTGTAGACCTGCGTTCCCATCCAAGGATCCTCGACTTGATAAGTGAGGGTTGGCAGAGCCTTCAGCATATCCATATCAAAATCGAACACATCACCATTGTTGGTCAGCGCAATCGTTCCCGATACCGTCAGGACAACATCTCCGGCAGGCATAGGAACGTCTTTTCCCCATGCACTCACTACCATGAGTGTGACTATCAATACGCCCAACAAAACTTTGGAAACACTTTTCATAATCTGTCCTCCCTTTTCTTTGTGTTGTGGTGTCATAAACCAATTTATGTTTCTAACTACCACCTCCTCAGGATAGAAAATCGCGCCGCTCTATTGCAGGCCCATCCTTTTCAAGAACAGGTTCCCTTGCGTTGTCGCGTCACTGAGAGCCGTATCAAGATCCTCTTTTCCCAGGACAACAAGCTCTAACTGTGGCAAGAATGATTGCCATTCCCAAGAGAAGAATCCGAACATGTGCGGCTTTACATCTTGAGCGTAGGGAAGCCACTGATACGCCACGTTCCACTGCCCTTCTTCCGTTTGAAATTCAGGCCGCTCGAGGGCACTCTGTCTGACAGGGAAGAGCCAATCAGCATGAGCAATCCGAGCTGAGTTCTCTGTGTTGGTGAAAAACCGCACGAATTGTGCTGCCTCTTCTTTATGCGGAGAGTTAATGTATATACCCAACGATTGTGGATCGGATTCGGTGACCGTTTTCTTATCTCCCTTGACTTGCAGCATTCCCCAATTGAGCTTCCCTTTCGTTAGTCGCTCGATCCAGCTTCGCACCCAGCAACCGTAGCTAAACATTGCATATTTACCAGTCTTAAACCCTTGCAGAAGACTCATGAAGTCATAACTTAAAATATCCTGTGGCATTGTCTTATCGACTGTGACCAAGTCAGTGAAGCTCTTGATCGCCTGTCTAGCGTTGTTATCAATGTCTACGTGCCATGTTCCATCGTCATACTGCTGGAGCACGTGACCGTTGTTCTCATTCACCAAGCACCACCACAGCCGCTGTTCGAACGGAGCGAGAAGCCCCCACGTGGTAACCTCACCGTTCTCATCCCTCTTAGTAAGCTTCTGTGCATAGTCGCGAAGCTCACTCCACGTAATCATTCCGTCCGCAGGAACAGTAATCCCTGCGTCGGCAAACAGATCTTTGTTGTAGAAGATGACTAGTGTCTCTTGCAGAAGGGGCATCCCGTAGATGGTGCCCTTGTCATCGCTGACCCCCTTCCATATCGAGGAGGAGATGTCGGAAAGTGTATCATCACTCAAGTAATCATTGAGCGGAGCAGCGTAACCGAGCATCCCATACTCATAGCACATTACTGAGTCCTCATGGAAGATGTCCGGGGCCTGACCACCCTGAAAACTAGTCAACAGGTAGTCGTCCAGGTTCTCCCAGCCTTGCCAATTGATCTCGACTTGGATGTCCGGATTAGCCTCGTTCCACTCGGCAACAATGGCCTTGACTGCCTTGACCGTATCCGCTTGCCAGGCAGGACAAACAAAAGTGAGCTTCGTAGGCGCTGCAATGAGGCCAAATGCCCAGAATGTCACAATTAGCAGAGCCAACAACACTATAAGCCGTTTCATCGTGTAATACCCTCCTTTCTATTCTTGTTGCTCGTACTTTGTGAAGAAGATGGGGTCATAGGGCTTCATGAACGTAGCGCTGTGCACACGATAGATCCCGACAACACCGATGTTGTCTCCTCTCTGAACTGTGAACGGTAATTTGTTCAGGATTATCGTTGAGCTGCCATCACTGGCCGAGATAGCCTCTCCTGGCATTATTGCTTTGACGCTTAGTTCCGGAACCGCAACATTCCTCCCCAGGAATGCATCCGGATGAGCCCTTATCTCTTTGATATCGATATCAGGATTCACGACGTAGAGTGAGCGTTCGGAGGAGACTGTTGTACCATCGACCATACGAAACTCTACCTTCAGCAAGTGATACCCATCCTCCAAGGCCGAAAAGTTCAGATTCCCATAACCAACTGTCCACATTCCGTTATAGAAAGTGTTTGCGTTCACTGTCGGATTATCATCCAAAGTCCAAGAAACGCTTCTTGCTTCTCCCCAAGTTGCGGCTTGCAGAGTGCCGTTCCACGTTGCTATCGCTGCTCGGGGTTCCTGGAACTCTACGTTATGAATATCTATTTCCCGCCAAATGCTCTCTAGCCGTCCCCGGTTAAACTGGAAGACTCTGTACCCGAACTTGCTCCTATCCGTGGCTTCCCCTTCCCACCACGATCCGCAGACAGCGCTTGTGACAAGTTCGTAGAACGGATAGCGTTCGTGCAGGAGAAAGTTCAGATGCCATGATCCATCCAACAGAGCGGTTATTCCGGCCCTAGTCAAGATGTTCATCACTTCAGCGTTCTCTTCCGTGTCCGCCCAGCCGGGAGTGGGTTCGTGACAGAAAACGATAACTGGCACCAGGGGGGCGACTGTCGCGAGATCCTGTCTCAGCCAAGAGACTTCCGCAGCAGAGGAGGGACCGTATGTAAGCTTGCCGTCAGGAGACAGCCACATGGTGTCGAGAACGATGAAGTGGCTGCCTTTGACGTTGAATGAGTAGTATGTGGGACCAAAGTACTTTTCATATACCGCTTTTCCTACCTC
>JAGGSM010000187.1 GCA_021159105.1 Candidatus Bipolaricaulota bacterium | reverse complement strand
GGTTGTTCTCCGCGGTGGTGAACGTCTTCGTCTTCTCCGTGGGGATCGTCGTGTTGCGCTCGATCAGCGGGGTGGCGATTCCACCGAGGGTCTCGATCGATAGCGTGAGCGGGGTGACGTCGAGGAGGACGATGTCGTCCACCTCGCCAGCGAGGACTCCGCCCTGGATCGCCGCTCCTGCCGCAACGACCTCATCCGGGTTGATCTCGCGGTTGATCTTACCCGGGATGCGCTCGGAGATCAGCTCCTGCACTCGCGGGATGCGCGTCGACCCACCTACGAGGACCACCTGATCGATGTCGTCCTTCGTCTTCTTCCCCTCGCGCAGGGTACTATCGACGATCTTGATCGTCTTCTGCAGCAAGTCATCGATCATCTGCTCGAACTTGGCGCGCGTCAGCTTCTGCTCCAGGTGTTTCGGTCCACTGGCGTCGGCGGTGATGTACGGCAGGTTGATCGTCGTCTCCATGCGACTGGAGAGCTCCATCTTCGCTGCCTCCGCCGCGTCCTTCAACCGCTGCATCGCGCTTGGGTCCTTGGTCAGATCGATTCCCGTATCCTTGCGGAACTCATCCGCCAGCCAATCCATGATCAAACGGTCGAAGTCGTCTCCACCGAGCTGCGTGTCACCGTCGGTGGCGACCACCTCGAACACGCCGTCCCCGATCTCCAGGATGGATACGTCGAACGTCCCTCCACCGAGGTCGTAGACGAGGATCGTCTGCTCCTTTGACTTGTTCAAGCCATAGGCGAGAGACGCAGCGGTCGGCTCGTTGATGATGCGCATCACTTCCAACCCGGCGATCGTTCCCGCGTCCTTGGTCGCCTGACGCTGCGAGTCGTTAAAGTAGGCCGGGACGGTGATTACCGCCTTGTTCACCTTTGTCCCCAGATAGTCCTCGGCGTCCTTCTTCAGCTTCTGCAGGATCATCGCCGAAATCTGCTCCGGTGAGTACTTCGTCTCCTTGCCGTCGATGGTGATCTTCACCTGGTAGTCGGTCCCCATCTTGCGCTTGATCGAGGCGATGGTGTGATTCGGGTTGGTGATCGCCTGGCGCTTGGCTAGCCGCCCCACGAGTCGCTCCCCTGAATCGGTGAACGCGACAACCGATGGGGTCGTCCTCTCACCCTCGGCATTGGGGATCACTTCCGGCGAGCCCCCTTCGAGCACGGCAACGCATGAATTAGTCGTTCCAAGATCTATTCCGATTATTTTTTCCTTCATGACTACTCCTCCTTATCCTCAGTATCTAATTGTCCCTTACTCACTTTCACCTTGCACGGGCGCAGGACACGCCCGCTCCTCTCGTATCCCCGTTCGAACTCCTCTAGGATAGTGTTCTTCTCCTCCGAGCTCTCCACGCTTAGGAGAGCTTCGTGTTTCATCGGGTCGAACTTTTCACCCTCCGCTGGGATCGGGGTCACTCCCTTCGCCTTAAGAATCTGATCGAACTGGGCGAAGATCTTCTCCACGCCGGCGACGAAGGCGGCGGCGTCCGTCTCATCGGAGTAGTTGGCGAACGCGCGCTGCAGGTTGTCGTAGAGCGGTATGAAGTCCAGTATCTCGCGATCGACGATCCGCTCCTCGATCTGGCTCATCTCCCGCAGCACGCGCTTCTTGTAGTTTTCGAACTCCGCTTGAAGCCGCTGCAAGCGATCGACGTAGGAGCGGATCTCCTCGTCCTTCGCCGCTAGCTGCTCTGCGAGTGGAGTCGCTTGCGCTTCTTTGTTCGCAGCCTGCTCCTCTTCGCGCTTCACATCCTCATATTGTAGTTTCTTATCTTTCTTGCTCATATCTCTGCTCCCTCTATCAGGTCACGCGGGCACGATGAGACGAGGATCGTCTCCAAGCGATTGGCGATGTAGCTCAGAGCAGACATCGCCCGTCCGTAGTTCATCCAAATCGGTCCGATCACTCCCATCACCCCTCCGTGCGGACGGTAATCGGAGGTGATTACGCTGAAGTCCTCCATCCCCTCTCGCTGCACTTCACCGATAGAGATGACAAGGCCGCTTCTCTCCCCGCGTTCACGGTAGATCTCTTCAACGAACCCCTCCTCATCCTGTACTGCGCGGATCAGCCCGGCGAAGCGGTCCATCGCCCGATCGGGGACCGACTTCTGCAGGTCGGAGACGAGGTTCAGTATTCCCTCGAAGTACAGGCGCTTCCCGGAACGGCGTTCCAACAAGCGGCCGAGCACCAGGAGAGCCTGGCGAACCGGCCTCTCGTACCACCCGTCCGATCCATCCTGCAGCGTCAGGTCGCGCACTGCATCGAGCGATACCCCGTGCAGCTCTGTGTTGATGATCTCGGTGATCCGATCGACATCGGCCTGCGAGATATCGTCATCGAGCGTGACCAGGCCGTGCTCCACGATACCGATGTCGGAGACAATGACCAACAGCACAGTCCTCGGCCCCATCTTAACGAGAACAACCCGGTCCAGGCGCGTCTCCGCCGGGCGCGGAGGGATGATGAACCCCACGTACTCCGTGATGTTCCCCAGGAGGAACGCGGTCTGTCGCATCGTCTCCCCTACCTCCAGACATCGTACCTGATACGCCTCAACGACCTCCAGCCGCTCCTTCTTCGTCAGCTCTGAGAGATCGATCAGCCAATCGACGAAGAAGCGGTATCCCTTCTTCGTCGGAACACGCCCCGAGGAGGCGTACGGCTTCTCGATGTACCCCGCCTCCTCCAGGTCGTTCATGTCGTTGCGTACAGTCGCTGAGCTGACGGAGAGGCCATAGTCATCGAGGATCATCCGCGATGACACGGGTTCACGGAACCGTATGTAGCGATCCACGATCTCTTTAAGTATCAACCGCTGTCGTTCTGGAAGGGTCTTATCCATTGTTAGCACTCTCTTATACTGTTTGCTAAATGATAACTAGGAGGCGGTGTCTTGTCAACGCCAGGCTGACTATAGTGACGAGAAGATAGACGAATCACTTGACAAGGCCTGCTTCCTTCTCTATGATAGGGGTACGATGACAGTGATGAAGAACGAAGCGACCTTTGCAAACGACGCGCGCTCTTCTCGCTGGTATTGGTTTAGCAATGGCATTTCTGCGTTCGCCTAAGAATCAGGCGTAAGCGCAGGAGTGTCAGAGAGGACTACAGGCTATGCCTGTGGTCTTTTATTTTTGGCATGGAGGTGAGGATTTCAAAGCACGAGGCCGCAGGTGAAGGATCAGAGCAAAATAGCAAGGAGGATGTAATGAAAAGATTACTGCTGGTGGTAATGGTGGGGGTTGTCTTAGCTTCGATGTCGGTGATGGTGGTGAGTGGAGCGCCGATAAAGATCGGCATCTGCCAGATCGTGGAGCACCCGGCGCTCGACGCTGTGAGGCAAGGGGTTATCGACTCTCTGAGCGCCGCTGGATACGTCGAGGGGACGGACGTCACCTACCTGCTCGCTAACGCGCAGGGGGACATGGGAACGGCCCTCTCCATCGCGCAGGACTTCAAGTCACAGAACGTTGACCTCGTGGTAGCGATCGCCACGCCAACGGCGCAGGCGGCAGCGCAGGTGTTCGCAGGGACGGATACGCCAATTATTTACGCTGCGGTGACCGATCCGGTCGCGGCTGGCTTGGTGATGGATGCCAAGGATCCGAGCGAAAATGGAAACATAACCGGCACATCGGATCTCATTCCCGTGGCCTCCGATATCGCCCTGTTGCAGGAGCTATCGCCGAAGATCGGTAAGATCGGCATGGTGTACAACCCAGGTGAGGCGAACTCGGTCGTGTTGACCGACTTCGCTGTGGCAGCAGCGAAGGATCTCGGAGTGACGATCGTGAAAGCGGTGGCTGACACGACGGCCAACGTCCCCATCGCCGCTCAGTCACTGATCGGTCGCGTGGACGCGATCTACGTGACCACGGACAACACGGTCGTCTCTGCCATCGCCTCTGTCGTCGGCGCGGCTGAGGAGGGTGGGATCCCATTCCTCGTAGCCGATCCGACAAGCCTGGGCTCCGGCGTCACGATAGCCACCGGGTTTGACTACTACGAGCACGGGCTGCTCACCGGGAGCGTAGTACAGCAGGTGCTAAACGGCAAGAAGCCAAACGAGATTCCGGTTACGTATCAGAGCAAGACGCTGGTGGTGCTGGATCTCGACGCCGCAGCGAAGATAGGCCTCACCTTCCCGCAGTCGGTGATCGACAAGGCGAGCAAGGTCTTCTTCGGCGGTGCCGTCTGGGAACGAGCCAAGTAGCAAGAGATAGGAGGAGCGATGGCTAGTATTCTGATCCATGCGGCCGAACAGGGGCTGCTGTACGGGATTGCGGCGCTCGGTGTGTTCATCACGTACCGCATCCTCAACTTCCCCGATCTGACGGTCGACGGGAGCTTCGTCACCGGAGCGGCCATCGCCTCCTCCCTCCTTGTTTCACACGGGTTCGATCCGTTCTTGGTCCTCCTCATCGCCTTTGCCGCGGGGGCGGTGGCCGGTGTCATCACCGGGCTTCTCAACACACGCTTGGGGATCACCGACCTGCTGGCCGGGGTTCTGTCGATGATCATGCTATACTCGATCAACCTTCGCATCATGGGGAGGCCGAACATCTCCCTGCTCAGGGTGGACACGATCATCCGTGTTGTCGAGCGGGGTTTTCACCCTCTGGGAGGGATGTCGGTCCTTGTGTTCGTCGGCCTCGTCACCCTCGCTGTCATGCTGATTCTCGTCCTCTTCTTCAAGACCGAGATCGGGCTCGTTCTGCGGGCGACGGGGGACAACGAGCGGATGGTGATCGCTCAGGGAGTGAACACGAAGCGGATGAAAGTCGGGGGCCTGGCCCTGTCCAATGGCCTGGTCGCTCTCTCCGGCGCGCTCGTCGCTCAGTACAGCGGGTTCGCCGATGTTGGAATGGGTATAGGGACGATCGTCACCGGTCTTGCTGCGGTGATCATCGGCGGATCGCTCATCCGCTCTCGTAAGGTGCTGTGGATGACGACGAGTGTCCTCATCGGATCGCTTATCTATCGGACTGCAGTCATGTTCGCCCTCCGCTACGGTTACGTGATCGGCTTCCAAGCGAGTGACCTGAAGCTCGTCACTTCCATAATCGTCATCATCGCGCTCGTCGTCCCGGCCTTCCGAGAGAGGATGTCAAGGAGGGTGAAGGCATGCTAAAGCTGGAGAGCATTCGCAAGGCGTTTCGCTCCGGACAGGACATCGTCCTTGCTCTCGGGGGGATCGATCTCGATATGGAGAAGGGGGACTTCGTCACCGTGATCGGCTCGAACGGGGCTGGGAAGTCGACCCTCCTCAACGTCATCGCTGGTACGATCCTTCCCACCGCAGGGAAGGTGGTGGTAAAGGGGAGGAACGTGACCACTCTCCCCGCCTATCGTCGGGCGCAGTGGATCGGCAGGATAACGCAGGATCCTTTGGCTGGGACAGCTCCCATGATGACGATCGCCGAGAATCTGGCCCTCGCCTCCAAGCGGGCTCACCGCTCCCTGCGATTGGCGATCACGCGCAAGCGGAGGAACGAGATGATCGATCAGATGCTATCGCTCGGCATGAACCTCGAACATCGCCTCGATGATCCGGTTTCGCTCCTGTCCGGAGGGGAGAGGCAGGCGCTCACAGTGACCATGGCCACCTTGGCCAGGCCTGAGATCCTCCTTCTGGACGAGCACACGGCCGCGCTCGATCCGGGGAACGCGACGCGGGTCTCCCAGTTGACGGAGGAGTTCGTCAAGCGGATGGGGGTGACGACGATCATGGTCACCCACAACATGGAGCACGCCCTCGCCCTGGGAAACAGGCTGCTGATGATGAACAAGGGAGAAGTGGTCTACGACTTCGGTGGACAGGAGAAGGAAGCCCTCACCGTGCTCGACCTGGTCGAGCTGTTCAGCAAGCAGCACATCGTCGATGACGAGTTACTACTGGAAACGGGCTAAGCGTTCTTTCCGCAGCAGTTCTTGTACTTCTTACCAGATCCGCACGGGCAGGGGTCGTTGCGTCCCGGGGTCTTCTTCGCCTTCGCCGGTTTCTTCTTCCCCTGCGGCGCGGTGGATGTGGTGGTAGAAGAGCCAGACGAATCTGTGTGCACGTAGAGCATCTTGCGCTTGGGCTGTGGCTCTTCCTCCCCTTGTATGGTCAGGCGGGGATTGAGGAGCGAGCTGACTATCTTCTGCGTGGTGCGGGCGAGCATCTCCTGGAACAGAACGTACGACTCGCGCTTGAACACAACGAGCGGATCGGTCCCGGCGTAGGCGGTCAACCCGATCCCCTCCTTGAGATCGTCCAGGGTGTACAGGTGGGAGAGCCACGCCTCATCGATCGTGGTGAGGATGATGTAGTGAGCGACGAGAGGGAAGCGCCCCTCGAAGCGCTCCTTCTGGTGTGTGAGCGCGCGCTCGAACACGTCGACGACGAGCTCCTCCAGCTCCTGGGCATCCATTCCAGTCAGGGCGTCCTTGTCGATCGATGAGTAGCTTGCGAGGTAGCGCGCGAGCCCATCGAGGTTCCACTCATCCGCTGGCCGGGAGCGATCGATGTACTCATCCACGACCATGGATGCGGCGTCGGAGAACAGGTCGTGCAAGTAGTCGTCGAGGTCATCTGATGATATCTGTTCTATCTGATCGCGCGGAGGGAGGAGGAAGCGATCGCGCAGGGCGTAGATCGCCTCGCGCTGTTTTGCCATGACCAGATCGTACTCCAACAGGTGTTTGCGGATGTCGAAGTTTCTCCCCTCGACGCGCTTTTGCGCCCGCCTGATCGCGCTCGACAGGATCTCGTGCTCAATCGCCTGTCCCTCTTCCATTCCCAATCTATCCATCACCGCGGCGATGCGATCCCCGCCGAAGATGCGCAGCAGGTCATCCTCCATCGACAGGTAGAACTGCGATGACCCTGGGTCCCCTTGACGCCCAGCGCGCCCCAAGAGCTGATTATCGATCCGGCGCGACTCGTGCCGCTGGCAGCCGATGACATGTAGTCCCCCCAGATCGGCCACCCCTTCAGCCAGCTTGATGTCCGTACCACGGCCAGCCATGTTCGTGGCCACGGTGATCGCTCCGTGCTGCCCGGCGTCCTTAACGATCTCCGCTTCCTTCTCGTGGTACTTGGCGTTCAACACCGTGTGTTCTAGCCCGCGCTTCTTCAGCAGGTTGGAGAGGTACTCCGACTTCTCGATCGAATCCGTCCCCACCAGGACCGGGCGGCCGGTGGCGTGAATCTTCTCTATGTCCTCCGCGATCGCCTTGAACTTCGCCTTCTCCGTGCGGAAGATGACGTCCGGCTTCGCCTCACGGATGAGCGGCTTGTTTGTAGGGATGACGAGGACGGGGAGGCCGTAGATCTGCTTGAACTCATCTTCCTCCGTCTTCGCCGTGCCGGTCATGCCGCAGATTCCCTTGTACAGGTGGAAGTAGTGCTGCAGGGTGATCGTAGCGAGCGTCTGCGACTCGCGCTGCACCATCATCCCTTCCTTTGCTTCCAGCGCCTGGTGCAGGCCGTCCGAGTAGCGGCGATCGGGCATCAATCGTCCGGTGAACGCGTCGACGATCATCACCCGCCCGTCCTTCACGATGTAGTCCCTCTCCTTCTGGAACAGGTGCAGTGCGCGCAGGGCGGTCTCCAGGTGATGCAGCGCCTCGGTGTTCTCCGGCGCGTACAGGTTGTCGATTGACAGGGCCTGTTCTCCCTTGTGGATCCCCGCATCTGTCAGGGAGAGGCGCTTCGTCTCCTCGTCGATCTCGAAATCTACGTCCCTCTTGAACCGGCGGACGACTGTGGCGAACTTGCGGTACTTATCGATCGACTCCGCGGTCGATCCGGAGATGATCAGCGGCGTGCGTGCCTCGTCGATCAGTATGTTGTCGATCTCATCGATGATCGCGAAGTCGAGCGGCCCTTGCACCTTCTGATCGATGGAGAGGACCATGTTATCGCGCAGGTAGTCGAACCCGAACTGGTTGTTCGTCCCGTAGGTGATGTCGGCCGCGTACGCCGCCTTCCTCTCTTCCGGCGCGATCCCCTCCTGCAATAGGCCGACGGACAGTCCGAGGAACTCGTAGATCGAACCCATCCACTCCCGGTCGCGGCGAGCGAGGTAGTCGTTCACCGTCACCACGTGCACCTTTCCAACAAGGGCGTTCAGGTACGCTGGAAGGGTGGCGACGAGAGTCTTCCCCTCACCGGTCTGCATCTCCGCGATCTTGCGGTCGTCGAGCGCGAGGGCGCCGAGGATCTGCACGTCGAACGGGCGCATCCCAACCGTTCTCACCGCGGCTTCACGAGCGACGGCGAACGCCTCGTTGCGGATCTGTTCGCGTGGCGTTCCCTCGGTCAACCGGCTCTTGAACTCGGAGGTCTTGGCAGCGAGCTGCTCGTCGGACATTCGCTTGACCTCGTCCTCAAGATCGTTGATTTCACGCAGGTCGCGATAGTAGCGCTTCAGTTGCTGGGCGTTGGTCTGCCCAAAGACGAAATCCAATCCCTTCCTGATCTTCTCAATTGCCATGGCCTGTTCAGTATAGGAAGGAGCGCGCTCACCTTCAAGGAGAGCTCGTGGAGGGAAGAGCGCTCAACGCCTGTTCCACTGCCTCTCTCTCCTGCTTCAGGGAGTCGATCTGGTTGCGCAGCTTCCCGTACTCGCTCACAGTCATCGTCTTACCCGAGGAGATCTTCTTGTTCGCCCGCGCAAGGGAGTTATCGATGATGGATAGCGCCTTCTCCAGGTACTTGCGCGCTGTGACCGGCATCCCTCGCCCGCGGTAGAGATCCCCCAGGGACATGTACGCCCGCTCGAAGGTGGGGTGCTTGTCGATCAGCCCCTCCAGCTTCTTTGTTGCCTCGTCATACTCCTTGTTGCGGAATGAGACCATCGCGTCCAGGTACTCTGCCTGGGCTTCGATCGTCGATTGCGGGTGGCTTGCCAGGAGCAGGTCGATGTCGCGCTGGGCGATATCGGTCTTTCCCAGGTTCACCGCCACGTTAGCGCGCATCAGGTAGACGGATTCATCCGCGAAGCGGTTCTCGCACTTCTCCAGGCTCTCCAGGGCCTGGTCGTACTCCTTCAGGTTGATCTGAGCCGTGGCCAGGTAGTAGTAGGTCTGGCGGGGGCAGAAATCGAGCCCGATGCTCTTGGTGAGCGTCGCTTCAGCCAGGTTCGCCTGCCCCATCTGCAGCTGCCTGATCCCCTCTCCAAGGAGGATGTTCGCCTGGTAGTCGCGGATGCCGATCACGCTTAGCGTGAGGCCGAACAGGATAACCGCGGTGACTGTCCCCTTGAGTGCCCACCTTGAGAGGCTCACTGTGTGGACAGCCCTGTTACCGTAGACCGGAGCCGAGGCGAGGGCCAAGGAAAGGATCACCACAAGTGAGGATGCTGGAAGGTGTGCGGGGAAGCTGAACAGTGCGTGTACGAGGAACACGACGATACCGCTTCCCAGGAGGATGAGATCGAGCCGATCGCCCTCGTCAGTGTTCGCTCGCAGACGCAGCCAGAAGAAGAGTGGCAGCATTACGAGTATGGAAAGAAGCGTGATGATGCCCAAGATCCCCATCTCAGCCACCACCTGCACGTAATCGTTGTGTGCCTGCGCCGCGCGCGGGATGTAGAAGTCATACGATTTACCTTGTGGCGTGGCGAGGAAGTCCGCCTTGTACGGGACGAAGTTGAGCTTGTAGTTTCCCAGCCCCACGCCGAGCAGCGGGTGATCCTTGAACATCTCCCAGCCGACCCACCAGTCCCAAGAGCGGGTCTTGCCGGCGTTGTGCGCCCAGACACGCGAGATCCACGAACTACTGCCCTCCGCCGATAGGCCAACAACGGAGTTGAGCGGTCCGGATGGTGCCTCGACGAGGAAGGTGAAGGCGAGTACCACAAGGAGGGCGATCAACCATATCCTGTTCTTCTTGATGGGATCAACGGGTCGGAAGATCGCCCAGGCAACGATGAACGCGATCGCCCCCGCGATCAGCCCGACGATCGTCCCCGTCTGGCGCAGCAACATGACTGTTCCAAAGGAGAAGGCGATCAACCCGATCGCCAGCGAGCGCAGGATGCGTGACTTCAGACGAACAATCAGGATTGTAACTGGAAAGAGGAGGTAGGCGAGGAAGCCACCCAGGTAGTTGCGGTTCCCCATCGTGGAGATGACCTCACTTAGTCCGTGCCCTCCCTGTGCGCCGCGCATCACTCCCAGGTACTGCAGCAGGCC
>JAGGSM010000223.1 GCA_021159105.1 Candidatus Bipolaricaulota bacterium | reverse complement strand
GGCTGATCTTCATGGATATGGTGAACAACCAGATCCCGACGTTCGAGGACAAGGCGGAGGCGCTCCACTACTTCCCGATGTGGCGGACCTGGTTCGGGCTGAACGGCCTGTGTAAGCTCCCGTGGAACGACATCGAGCCGGCGGACAACGGGACCCGTTACAATGGGATAAACAGCGCCAAGGTGCCGGACCACGTCCAGAACTACTGCGATCTCTTCGCCGGGGTCACCGGGATCGAGGTGACACCGGACGACCTAATCCTTCAGTCCGAGCGCGCCTACAACTTCCAGCGGGTGTTCAACCTCCGCCTCGGCTACGGTCGCCGTGAACACGACCGCATCCCGTATCGCTCGGTGGGGCCAGTGACCGAAGAGGAGTACGAGTCCCGCGCCGAGCGCTACGACAAGCAGTTGAAGGAGAAGGTGGGGATCGATCCTTCCGGGATGTCCACCGCTGAGAAGGTGAAAGCCCTGCGCGCTTTCCGCGAGGAGCAGTACGAGAAGCTGTGTGACGCGGCCTACGAGAGGCGGGGTTGGACGAACGATGGCGTCCCCACGATCGAGACCCTAAAGCGGTTGGGAATAGATTTCCCTGAGGTAATCGAGGTCGTAACGCCGTATCAATAAGAGTGTCTTAGCGGGGGGGCGAAACGCGTTTCGCTCCCCCGCTCTTTTTTGCCGCTTGTGTTTCTTCTCTATCTTTTTTCTCCCAGCACCCTCCGGAGCCGCAACTGTTCGCTGTGGAGTTAAGTGGCGATTATTGCTATCCTAAGCGGTTTTCAGTATAATTTCTCTGGGTGGTGTTATGGTTTACGAAGCCGATCAAATCAAGGTATTAGAGGATTTAGAAGCGGTACGCCTGCGCCCCGGGATGTACATCGGGAGCAGCGGGCAGTCCGGGCTGATGCACCTGATCGAGGAGATCGTCGATAACTCGATCGATGAGGCGCTCGGCGGGTACTGCAACGAGATCCGCGTTACAGTACACGCCGATAACCGGGTGACAGTGTGGGACAACGGGCGGGGAATGCCGGTCGGGATCCACAAGGAAGCCGGGATCAACGCGGTGGAGCTGGTGATGACCACCCTGCACGCAGGTGGAAAGTTCGACAACAAGAGCTACCACGTCAGCGGCGGCCTGCATGGCGTCGGTGTGTCCGTGGTGAACGCGCTCGCCGAGCACACGGTCGTGGAGGTGCGTAGGAACGGGAAGATCTACCACCAGGAGTTCTCCCGCGGCGCGAAGCTGACCGACCTGGAGATCGTTGGCGAGACGAACGAGACTGGGACGACGATCACCTTTCTCCCCGATACGGAGATCTTCGGTGAGATTAACTACAACTTCTCTAAGCTCTCACACCGATTGAAGGAGCTCTCGTACCTGAACGGTGGCCTGCTCATCATCCTCAACAACGAGGAAGCTGGTGTTTCCCGGCGCTATCAGGCCAAGGGAGGGATCGTCTCATTTGTCGAAGAGCTCTCTTCTGGTAAGGATCCGATCCACCCAAAGCCGATCTACATCAGCGGTGAGGAGTCCGGGATCGCGGTGGAGATAGCGATGCAGTTCACCGGGAGCTACGATGAGTCCGTGTTCGCGTTCGCTAACAACATTAACACCATCGATGGTGGGACGCATCTGACCGGGTTCAAGTCGTCTCTAACGAAGTTTCTGAACGACTACGGAAGGGAGAAGAAGATCCTGCGTAAGGATGATCCCAACCTGAGGGGAAACGACGTGCGTGAGGGGCTTGTCGCGATCATCAGTGTGAAGATCCCCAACCCAGAGTTCGAGGGGCAGACGAAGACAAGACTGGGGAACCCGGAGGTCGCCGGCCTGGTGGCGGGGATCCTGCAGGAGCAGCTCGGCCTGTACTTCCAGAAGAAACCGAAGATCGCACGCATGATCATCGAGAAGTCCATCAACGCCGGTCGGGCGCGTATGGCAGCAGCCAAGGCGCGCAAGATGGTCCGCCGCAAGGGAGCGTTGTTATCGACGGCGCTGCCGGGGAAGCTGGCCGACTGTTCCAGCTCCGACCCAGCGAAGAGCGAGCTGTACATCGTGGAGGGTGATTCGGCAGGAGGGAGCGCCAAACAGGGGCGCGACCGCACCTTTCAGGCGATCCTCCCTCTGCGTGGAAAGGTCCTAAACGTCGAAAAGGCGGGGCTGGCCAAGCTGCTGGACAACGCTGAGATCAAGGCGATGATCACCGCAGTGGGCACCGGGATTCGCGAGGAGTTTGATCTGCAGAAACTGCGTTACCATAAGCTGATCATCATGGCCGATGCTGATATCGACGGCGCCCACATCTGCACGTTGATCATGACCTTCTTCTTCCGCTACCTGCGCTCCCTGATCGAGCACGGACACCTGTACATCGCCAAGCCTCCCCTCTACCAGATCAAGGAGGGGAAGAAGGTCATCTACCTGTACTCCGACGAAGAACTGGAGGAGTACCGCGCCGAGCATGACGGGCGCTTCTCCATGAAGCGCTTCAAGGGACTGGGAGAGATGAACCCGCGCGAGCTGTGGAGCACGACGATGAGTCCGGAAGGGCGCATCCTGAAGAAGGTGGAGATCAGGGATGCGCTTGAGGCGGACGAGATATTCTCTACCTTGATGGGTAATGACGTTGCTCTTAGACGGGACTTCATCTGGGAGAACAGCGACAAGATTACGACACTTGACATCTGACCCCTCTTTTTCGGACCTATGCTACTGTTTTTCCCCATGGCGATGGTAGAGTGAGGGAAAGGAGTGAAGATGAACAAGCGAACACTTGTTGCCACAGTCATTGTGCTGTTGATTGTGCCGGTATGGGCGAGTGCGACGTCGATCGGGATCGGCGCCGGAATCGACCCAACTGGGATGATCATGGTCGGAACGATCACTGAGACGCCTCTCATGGACTACCTTGGCCTGCGGGCGCAGCTGTCCGTCGCCGTCAATTCCGGTATCGCCGGTCTGATGACGATGAACGCAACACTGTGTGGTTACTATCCACTTCCCCCTTTCGCCCCGTTCATCGGGTTGGGAGGCGGGGTCGCCCTCACCCCAAGCCCGTACAATTGGGGAGGGACGCTCGATGCGCTGGTGGGAACCCACATTGCCATAGCTGAACCGGTCAGTCTGTTCTTCGACGTTCACTACGTCGTGCGCTTTTCGACCGTGACCACCTACGGGCCGATCTACGAGGGCGGTATCAGCTTCTCGTTCTAGATGCTCATCGCCGCCTTAGGCATCAGCTTGGGCGTGCTGAGCGCGGTCTGGGTTGGGTGGAACCTCACCCTAGATGCGCTGTGGCAGCCGACCGATCGAACAACCGTGCGTCGTATCCTCTTTCTCGCACGAGTGAAGGAGGGAGAAACCGTCGTCGACCTCGGCTGCGGTGATGGCCGCGTGGTGATAGCTGCTGCGCGTATGTTCGGTGCTCATGGGCTCGGAATCGAGATCGACCCACTGCGAGTCCTGTGGGCGCGAGCGTGGGCGCGCCTCTCTGGAGTGAACGGCTCGGTGCGCATCATGCGCGCGGATATGTACGGAGCCGATCTGAGCCATGCCGATGTTGTTGTCCTCTTCCTCTCTCCCGATGCAAACTACAAGCTGCAGGACAAGCTGTTGCACGAGCTTCGCCCCGGGGCGCGGATCGTCTCCTATTACCATCCGATGTGGGGGTGGGAGCCGGAGGAGGTCGGCGTGGCGAAGAGCGGGTATCCTATCTACCTGTATCGTATACCGGAGAAGCCAGGGAATGAACTACACCGCCGCAAACAGACGGTGAGGCAAGAAGATTTCTGAGAGGTGCGCCCCAAGGGGCGGGAAATCGACCCCTGTAGGGGATTGAGCGATCGGGAGAGGTGCGTGATGAGCGACAACGAAGCGATCGGATCGGGTGAGGATCTTGTCCGGCATGCAATCACTCAATCCTTGGCATCTCTAGCAGAAGCGATCGGATCGGGTCATATCCCGGGGTGGGAGAAGATCGCGATTCGCGGGATCACCCAGGACTCGCGCGAGGTGCGCCCGGGATACCTGTTCGTCGCGATCAAAGGCTACGTGAGCGACGGTCATAGATTCATCCCGGATGCCATCTCTCGCGGTGCTGCCGCGGTGGTCGCTTGCCGGGATGTGGCATGCAGCGTTCCCTGCATCCGCGTGAGTGATGCCCGGAGCGCGCTCGCGGCGCTGTCGGCACGGTTCTACTCTCACCCCACACGCGACCTGTTCACCATCGGTGTGACCGGGACTAACGGAAAGACGACCGTCTGCCACCTCGTTGGACATCTCCTCGGAGACGACGAGAGCGTTATCGTCGACACGGTGAGCAACGAAGCGATGGGCATGCACGCTGTCACCACCCCCGAGAGCCCGATCGTCCAGCAAATTGCATCGGATGCACGTGCGAAGGGGAGGAAGAACCTGATTCTGGAGGCCTCCTCCGCCGGCCTCGCCCTGCATCGCCTGGATAAGATCGACTTCGATGCGGCGGTCTTCACCAACCTCACCCACGACCACTACGACTTTCACCGAGATCGCGACGCGTACTTGCAGGCAAAGCTCACCCTCTTTCGCGGCTTGAAGGGAGGGGCGGCGGCGATCATCAACGCCGATGACCCGGTGGCAGATCGGGTTATCGCTGCCGCAGGTGGCGAGGTGGTCACCTACGCCATCGCCAAGCCTGCCTGCTACCGCGCAACGAATATCGAATATGAACTGAAATCCACACGATTCACTATGGAACACGGCGCGGACCGCATCCCAGTGCGCATCGCTCTGCCTGGCGAGCATAACGTGTACAACGCACTTGCTGCCGCTGCTGTCGCTTTGGAAGCAGGGATCCCCTTTCCTCTGATCGCAAGCAGGCTGGCCACGGCGCGCAGCGTCCCCGGGCGCTACCAGTTCATGCACGCGAGGAACGGTGCGAGCGTCGTCATCGATTTTGCTCACAGTCCGGACTCGCTGGAGAAGATGCTCACCTCCCTCCGGCCGCACTACGAACGAATCATCTGCGTCTTCGGCTGCGGAGGGGAGAGCGATCGCGATAAGCGCCCGGTGATGGGGAGGATCAGCGCGAGGCTCGCCGACATCACCATCCTCACCACCGATAACCCCAAGAGTGAGGATCCGCGGGAGATCATCGATGCCATTGCTGAGGGCATCTCCTCAGAGGCCAAGTGCGAGCGCATTCTCGACCGCGAGGAAGCGATCAGGCGAGCGATCGAGCTAGCTCAACCAAACGATGTCGTCCTCATCGCTGGCAAAGGACACGAGACATACCAGATCGTCGGCCACGAATTTGTACCGTACAGCGATGTCGAATTCCTAGCGGAATCGGGACTGGCGAGCCGATGACCTCCCGAGTCTGGAAGCGGATCGCCCTGTTCGTGGGGATTCCCCTTCTCCTGCTCGCCTGTGTTGGGATCATTCGCCTTGTTGTACGCACACCCAAGGAGGAAGTGGTCGTAAGTAGGAAGGAAATACCGTCGGACTGGCTAGCTCCTCCCGCCACCCAAACCGGATCACTTGCAGTTCCGGAGGAGATCGGGCAGCCAGCCGATGTCACTGTGCGCATGCGGACCACTTACAAGGACCTATCCGGTACATTGGCGGTCATGGCCAACGGCAAGCAGTTCGGCGAGGAGAGCTATGAGCTGCATGAGACGGGAAAAGGAGGCCTTGGGATGGTATCTCACGGCACGTTCTCGTTTCGAGTTGTCTTCGCCACGCTCAAAGCGGGCTTCTCGCAGGAGATCGAGTTGGATGGTGACCTCCGTCCCGACAGCTATTCACTCGATCTGGACGGTCCGCTGGGGATCGGGAGCCGCCATGTCGAGGGCACAATCGTGGGGGATACAGTGCGTGTGACATCGGGCGATAAGGAAGAGGAGATGCGGATCGAGTACCACGACCCTCTCGTACTTGGAACATTCAGCACGTACGCGTTAATCCCTTTGCTCATGATAGCGCGTGAGAATGAAGGGGCTCTGCAGTTTCAGGTGATCCCGCTTCTCGGTGGCAAAGGCAAGGATAGCGATGCTGGTAACGGCGATAGTAAGATCCTCTTGCGGATAGAGCGGACCGGAAATCGCGTGATCCGTACTGGATCGGGCGAGGTCATCGCGGATGAGTACCTGCTCACAAGCAACATGGGCGACAGCATCCTCCTTGGAAGGGGGGAGGAATTCCTGGCTCTCATCGCTACAAGCGATAAGGGATCATTGGTCGCGTACAGGTCAGACTTTTTCCCGGATGGGATAGACCTTTCACAGTGAAGCCAGTCGGAAGCAGCTTTGCTGGCAGCGTGTCCAGATGGTAGTATGGCATAGGAGGGATAGCATGGAGAAGATGATCGCCTACTGCGGCCTCATCTGTACGGAGTGTCCGGCCTACATCGCCACACAGGCAAACGATAGGAAGCAGCTGGAGAAGGTCGCAGCACAGTGGAGCGTGGAATACAACACCACGCTTACAGCCGATGACTGCGCCTGTGATGGCTGCCAAGCCACAACCGAGCGTCACATGAGCCACTGTGCTGAGTGCAAGATCCGCGCCTGCGCCATCGAAAAAGGAGTGCGCAACTGTGCCCACTGCAGCGATTACCCCTGTCAGGAACTGAAGGAGTTCTTCGTCTACGCTCCACAGGCGCAGGCCTCGCTCGAACAGATCAGGCAGAAGCTGTAAATCAAATTGAAGGACTCGGCGCTGCGCGAGGAGCAGAAACTGATTGGGGCTTGCGGTCTGTACTGTGGTCTCTGCCCTCGGTTTCAGTCTCGATCGAGGAGCCGCTGTGAGGGCTGCGTTTCCGGGCGTATGGGGGCATATTGTGGGGTCTATCGCTGTGTGACCAAGCGAGGATACCTGACGTGTGCGGAGTGTCCGGAGTACCCGTGCACGCGGCTGAAGCGAGCGCTCAAGATCGATGATGAACTCGATAGCTTCCTCAGTCACAGGGTAGCGCTTGATAACCTTGATAACATCAGGAAGTTTGGCATGGATTCGTTCCTGAGCGAGCAGAGAGAACGGCGGCTACTCGCTCGGCGCCTGATTGAAGACTATAACGCCGGAAGATCGATGACCCTCTACTGCACCGCGTGCGCTCTTCTACCGACAAGGGTGATCACTCAGGCCATTGACAGGGTTGAGAAGCAGGTCTCTACCGGTGCGATCGATCGCGATGACCGCAAGATGCTCGCTAGGCAGATGCGCCTGGAACTGAACAGCCTGGCAAAAAGGCTCGATATCAACCTGTCACTGCGGAGGAAGAAGGGATGAGAAGGGGCGAAAAAGAGATAGTCGACCGTGCGCAGATCGATGAGATCATGAATAGGGCCCTCGTCTGCCGGATCGCTCTGTGCGCTGATGGTGTCCCCTATGTAGTGCCGGTGAGCTTCGGCTACGGGGATGGGTGCGTGTACATACACAGCGCGCTCGAAGGAAGGAAGATGGACACCTTGAGCAGGAATCCACAAGTCTCCTTTGAGGTGGATATCGATCACGCCCTCGTGGAAGGGAAGGAGCCGTGCTCGTACACGTTCAACTATCGCAGCGTCGTTGGATTCGGGACCGCGAGCGTTTTGAGCGATCCTGCGGAGAAGCGAAAAGGGATGGATTGTATTATTAGACACTACGCGAGAGGCGTCGCTTCGTATCCTGATGATGCCCTGAAGAGAACCGCGGTAGTGAGGATAGAGATCTCTTCGATGACAGGGAAGCAATCGGGATACTGATCAGCGATTGAGGGCACACTTGGGCGTTCTGCTTGACAAAGCAAATCCTGGTTGTAGACTTCCGTGATTCATTGATCGTCCCTTGTGGGACCGGAGGCTGTGGGAATGCGCGCGTTAATAGGAAAGTGGCGAAGGGAAACTGAACCCTGGTATGGGGCGATCGGACTTGCAAATCTTGTTGTTGGCACATCATCGATCCTTATCCCGTTGATGATCGTGCAGGTCTTGCACGGCACAGTGGAGAATGTCGGACTCATATCGAGCCTGGCGAGCTTGATGGGAGTGATCGGGAGCCTCGTTTGGGGAAGGCTGTCCGATGCTGCCCACCGGCGGAAGCTGTTTGTGGTCATGAGTTACACCATGGTTGCGGCTAGCTTCGTTGGGATCGTCTTTGCGCAGTCTCTTACGGCGATTGTTCTCTTGAACATGATCCTCAACCTATTCTGGGTGGCGAACGCTTCCGTGAGTGTCCTTCTCGTGATCGAGAATCGCGACGAATCGTTGTGGGAAGGGAAGATCGGTCATCTCAATCAATTGGGCACGCTCGGTTGGGTCTCCGGGCTGATCTTCGGGAGCGTGGCCATGGCGGTCGCTTCACCGCGACTCGGTGAGGGAGCCGCAATCAGGTCTGTCTTCGGGGTCCTCGCCCTTGCAGGGCTTGTGGCTGCGATTCTGGCTGCACGATTGGTCCCTCGCACGCAGCCAAGGTTCGTGCACAGGCGCTTCAGAGGAATGATTGTAGCACTGGGAAACTTCATCGTGGAGCGAGCTCGGTTTGGCCCGTTCCACCTCTATCACCGGTTCAATCTGCGTCGGCTTCCCGCACTGTTGTGGGGGGAAGGGGGGCTGCGGCGCGAAACGAAGGGGTTCCTTGTGGCGATGCTCCTTGCGTTCTCCGCATTTGGCTTTTTCTTTGTACCTCTTCCTGTCCTCCTCGCTGATAGATTTGGGTTTGCTTCATCGACGGTATTCTCTTACTTCGTTGTTCTGAACGGGGCGATCGTCGTTGCTTATCCGCTTGCTGCGCGACGCATCAAGCGTTTGGGGAACAAGTCGGTGCTAACAGGATCACTCCTGGCACGTGTCTTGTTGTTCGCCCTTGGGGGTGCATTCCTCTTCGTATCGCCTGTTGTTCCATCGCGCTTGGTTCTATCGTTATACTTCTTTGGCGTTGGTGTCAGTTGGTCATACTTCCAACTCTCAAGTGTTGCCATGATATCGCGCCTTGCTCAGCCGGAGTACCGCGGTCAGTCGCTTGGACTGTACAATGCTGTAGCCGGGTTGGGGACAATCATCGCTGGTGTCACTAGCGGGCTCATGGCACAACGCATAGGCTATGCCGCCACATTCTTCACCTCGGCCGTCCTTGCCGCTGCGGCAATGACCGTTGTCGCACGCCTGCGCATACCGCGGCGTACAGTCAAACCAGTTGCTGATGCCGGGGACAACGAGCACGCATTGGCGCGTATGCATGCGCAGCCTCAAGCATCGAGATGATCAATCAGAAAGCACGGATGCACACGGCTGAGCATATCCTGACGGCAGTGATGCGACAGATGTTCGGTTCTCTACGCAACCTGGAGATGCACTTGGGGGAGAAGAAGTCGAAGTGCGACTACGCCGTGCCGCGTGGGCTGAGCGATGAGGATATCGCCGCGATCGAGGGCGCGGTCAACGAGGAGGTCATGAGGGACGACCAGGTGGTCTACGAGACCCTGTCCGTCGAGACGGCTGAGAAAATGTACGACCTGTGGAAGGTGCCAGCCGGTGCGGAGACGATCCGCATCGTCCACATCGGTGATTTCGACGCCACCCCCTGCTCCGGCGAGCACGTAGAACATACCGCGCAGGTAGGGAAGTTTCACATCAAGAGCTATCAGATGAAGGACGATCGGACCGTCCGTATCAGGTTCTCCGTTTAAGGGGAAGCTACAGTTCTATCCGCGTCCCCGCCATGACCTCCAGGCCGTGCTCAGCGAACATCTCCCGCAGGATCGAGATCGCCCTCTCCCCTGTGCAGTGACACGGCCCGACCTGCCTCACGCGAAGATCTCGCAACGCCGACCCGATTTTCCGTACCTCGTCCGGAGGCGTCGATCCCAGGTGGAACCCACCGAGGACGAGGCGCAGCGGCCCTCCCGCGATGTCGGTCGCAGTGCGCGCTATCTCCACGATGCCGGGATGGGCGCAGCCTGTGATGAGGACCGGTCCGTCGAACGTGTCGATGATGAGCGATTGCTCCACGACAGCCCTCCCTAGTTCGCCAGTGGAGATGAAGCCGGGGGAGAACTCTGTCGGTCCAGTCACTGTAAGGGATATCGCGCCGGCCGCCTTCACCTTCTTCTTGAACGCCTCGGAGAACGAATCCGGGTAGACGACGGTCAGCCCTTTGTGCAGCGCCGACGACGCTGCTCCGACGTGGTCGCAGTGCTCGTGGGAGAAGAACAGATAGTCGGCCTCCTTCAGGTCTATCCCCAACGCGGACGCGTTA
>JAGGSM010000042.1 GCA_021159105.1 Candidatus Bipolaricaulota bacterium | reverse complement strand
CAGCACTTACTCATTCTGGGATCTCCACGTCGCCATTCAGGATGCCATGGGATGGCTGGACTACCATCTACACGCCTTTCGGATTCCTGATCTTCGCCAAGGGACGCTCGTAGAAATAGGGATCCCTGATGACGAATACGAGGCCGGGCAGCAGACGCTTCCTGGCTGGGAGATTGGCGTTGAGGACTACTTGAACTACTGGTCTCCCGTTGCAGTCTATGAATACGACTTCGGAGACGGTTGGGTCCACGTGGTGCAACTGGAAGCTCGTTTGCCGGCACGCAAGGGGACGTCCTACCCAAACTGCTTGGCCGGAGAGCGGAAGTGCCCGCCGGAGGACTGCGGTGGAACTGGAGGATACGAAGAGTTCCTTGAAGCCATTGCGGACTCTCGCCACCCGGAACACAAAGCTATGCTTGAGTGGATTGGGGGAAGCTTCGATGCAGAGGACTTCAACCCTTCGGCCGTGGAATTCAGCGACCCAAGAAAACGCTGGAACCAGGCGTTCGAGTAAAGAACCTCGCAGCTCTGCTGCGGGGTTCTTTACTATCTATCGACTGATGGTTGCTCGTTCAAAGATACTCTGGGGTGAGAAGGTGCATCGCTTCCATCAGATCGCCGGAGCCATCGTCATGGTCTTCGGAGCACTGGTCGCTCTTGATTGCATCTAACAGTTGACAGTCCTGCATGACCGGCAAGTCAGTCAGCTGCTGCTCCCGTGTGTGAAGGCGTCTCTACGGTTGCCTTTGCAGTGTGATTCTCTTCGATGTGCACGATTGCCGGGATCAGAAAACCGATAAGCCCGACCGTGATGCACAAGATGCCCGCGATGACAAACCATATTTGTACACCGAGCCAGTCGCTGACCGGCCCTGCGACTGCGAGCCCAAGCGGGCAAAGAGGACAAGCGGCCCCTATTCCATGAGCGTGACGTCAATCGCTTGCTGTACTTCGCGGGCTCGCGTCTTCCATGAGCGCGGCGTGCTCATCCTCTATGTGGATCACCTTGGGGATGAAGAGCGCGATCACGCCGATGGCGATCATTATCACCCCGCCGGTAACGTACCAGAACTGGATCCCAAGCCAGTCAGCGATCGGCCCGGCCATGGCCAAGCTGAGCGGAGACATGGCTGTCACCAGGCTTCCGAGGAGCGTGAACACCCGCCCTTGCATCTCTGGAGATACGGTCGATTGTATGAGCGATTGCAGTGGACCATTGGCAAGTGGATTCATGATCCCCACAAGGAACAGTGGCCCAAGGGCGATGAGAAGAGCACTCGACGGAAGGAAGCCAACGACGAGTATTCCGATTCCCATTCCTACAATCCCGACGAGCGACGTGAATATGCGGCGGCGAAAGCCTCCCCAAATGCTGAGCGCAAGACCGCCGAGGACGACGCCGATGCCGAACGCTGACTCCAACCAGCCAAGCTGCAGTGCGCCCGCGGAGAAGTGCTTTTTTACCAGCAGAGGCAAGAGTGAAAATGCAGGCTGCACCGCGAAGTTGATGACCATTGCCATCCCAATGACGAATAGGAGCCCCTTCCAACGCCACACGTAGTGGAATCCAGCCCGTATTTGTTCGAAGTAGGGCATTTCTTCCTCACCCTCAGCGATCGCTGGCTGCGGGATGGGGACGAAGAACAGGGGACCGATGGCGAGCGCCGCGGTAAAGACGTCTATCCCGAGTATCCCGTACATGGGGAGGATCGAAAGGAGGATCGCCCCGAGAGGAGGGGCGACGATGTTTGTCGCCCCTTGCATCGTCTGATTGAGTCCGGCCACGCGCGTGAGATGCTTGTCCGGGACCATGAGCGTGGTCGACGCTGTCATCGCTGGCCAGTGGAATCCGCCGCCGATGGCGCGGATGATCATTATTACGTATATGTGCCACACCTGGGCGATTCCAGCGAAGAACAGGTAGGCGAGCGCGGCTGAGGCGAGGGCGATCCCGCCGTCGGCGATGATCATCACCTTGCGTCTGCTGAAGCGGTCGATCAGTGGCCCAGCGAACGGCCCGATCAGCACCTGTGGAATGATCGCCACCAGCGTTGCCGTAGCGAGAACAGTGGCCGATCCGGTCGTCTTGGTCAGCCACCAAACAAGAGCAAACTGTACCAGGGCGCTGCCGATCAGGGAGAACTGTTGACCCGTCCATATCGTGAAGAAACGGGTCTTCCAATGGTGTCTCTCTTTCGGCATATCAATCCTTTAATCCCCTACAAGGGGCACTTCCCCGCCCCTTGTGCGTGCTTCTTACAGAGCTTCTTGATGCACTGTTTCCTTGCGGCGCGGCAGTTCATTCAGTTAGTGTGAGTCAGTTCGTCAACGATCGGATCTTGACCGCAGCTTACCAGCCTTTGAGCGTGCGCTCAAGCCATCTTGCACCACGGATCATGAAGACAACCGCGATGCCAAGCGCCAGCCAGAAGAGGACGGGCGAGAACAACACAGCTCCAACGAGCAGAAGAATCACGAGAACTCCGGTGACCGCGCTTCCCGCCAGACTGAATAGGAAGCCGATCGCCGAACCCACAATCCCAATAACCACGCCAACCACCCCAAGAATGAACCCGATTATCATTTTGTCACCTGATCCCTTCAAACACGGGATCTGTTCCTCACGGTTGCTCCATCCGCCACTCTCAGTGACTCGGAGTACTCAACGGTTTCAATGTTGCATCCAGGACCTATCTCCACAGTCTTACCGCGCACGGTATCGGCGGTTGTGTCCTCAAGGGTGATTTCGTCTCCCTCTATCAGTTGGGCGTGCAGCTCCGCGTTTCCCCCTCCGGTGAACAGTTTGATAAGGCCATCGAGAAGGATCCCTTTCTCTCTCCACCCACCACGAGTGACTTCGATCTTCTCTCCTCCGATCTCGCGCACCTCACAACGGCCACCGAGCTTGATCTCCACGCGGTCTGCTGAGAGAAGACCACCGATCCTGAACCCGCCGCTCGCCTTGAAGATCTCCGCTTCCACATCACCTTCGGTCCTCAGGTTCCCGCTCACCTTTATGTACTCCGAGCTGATCCCCTTGCCGGTCTTGAACGAGCCGGAACACTTCAGCTCCTTGACCTTCACCTGTCCATCGACGCGCGCACTCCCACTGATCTTCATCTCTTCGGCGATAACATCCTGCGAAAAGACGGCGCTCCCCGAAGCGGTGACAGTGGTTGCCTCGACCTTGCCCTGGATCTTGCCAGCTCCCGATATCTTGATGTCCTCTGCCGTCAGGTCTCCTGTGACCTTGCCTGCACCGGAGATGGAGACACGATCGTAGATTCCGCCGCCAATCGTTCCCGCACCCGAGATGCTCGCTGAGTTTCGTTTCTCGCTCATTCCTCCTCCTTGGCCTCTTCTCTCTCTTCAGCCAGACGCTCTTGCTCCTCTTCCAGGCGCTCCTGTTCTCTTTCGGCCCGCTCTTGCTCCTCTTCTTCCGAGCATCCCTTCTCCCTAGCAAGATCGAGCTTGATCTGTTCGAGCAGCATCTGAAGGTCCACCGACTGTACAACCTCAGTCTCGGGATCGAACATCGCTTCCGGCGCAGATATCGCAGCAAGGCTGATCTCCGCTGTGATCCCTGCGGCGGCAAGTCGCTTGCGAAGCAGGTACAACATGAGCCTCTCCTGACGGATTCTATCGATCAAATCAGCGCCCACGGCTCTGTCGAGGGTTTGCTTCACCAGATCGATCTCCTCCTTCCTGGCCTTCTGCTCCAACTGGCTGAGGACACCGATGCACAGTGTCTCCTGCAGCGAGAGCATGGATTGATCATCGCCCAAATGGCAGACCCTGATCACTTCGTCGTCGAGCCATCCCAGATTACGGAGCTTGGAGAACGCCACCTCCAGCTTATCGTTCACTTTGGCAGTGATCAGATCAGCAAGATCATCGAGGGGATGGGATTCCTTCATCTCCACGATCCGCTCGATGCGGGCAATGATCTTGTCGCGGGGGAAGAACGTCTCCTGCCCGGTGAAAGTTGCGCGGCGAATGAACCAACTCTCAGGGATCAACCCCTTCCGTTTCCAGCGATAGAGCTGACCATAAGAGATACCGAGCTTCTCTAGGACTTCCTTCTTCGAGATCAGCCTCTCTTCATCCACGCTAGCCTCCCTCTCCATCATAACAACACACTGTTATGCATGCCCATTGCAGGCAGATTTTCTTGGCAAGTATGCGAGCGAGGCTGTATTGCGCGCAGCTCTCTTCTTCTGTTTCTTTCCGATTCGTAATATCCGTTTCCTTTCAGCATTCATCGTAAGTTCATGGTATCTCAGCTCCGCCAGCTTCTCCATCTCGTAGGTCGAAGTGTACATTTCTGCCACCTCCCAAGGGGTCAGTATGAGGGCAGTATAACATAACACTGTTACGATATCAAGCCCTTGGGAAAACAAATTGCTTTGCCCCTGCCCATCTTCCTTTCCGTCATCGTCCAAGCGCAACGTTGGAGATTGCCTGTTTGGGATCTAGACAGGGCTCCAATGCTACACAGAATTGTGGCTTTCGTAGCGTGTGCAGCTTGTCTGCCACGTTGAGGTTTGAGGGGTGCAATACACGCTCCGGCGTTAATTACACTCCCCCAGAGCCTCCGGTTTGCCATGTTGATGCTTGCCAGCCTACTGTCCGATTACACTCACCCCGTCGACAGCGATCGCCGGAGTGTTCAGCGCGCCCATCACCCAGATCGGCTCGCTTGCGAGTGCGATGAGGTTCTCCTTCAGCAGGGAGTAGGTATTCCCGGCTATCATCGTGTTCTTCACCCGCCCAACGATCTTCCCGTCTTCGATCTTGAACGCGACAGCGACGTTGTTGGAGAATTCGCCTGCGGCGATGTTCCCCTGGCCGAGGCCGAGGACGCTGTCCACGAGCAGGCCCTCCTCGATCGAGGCGATGATCTCATCCTCGCTTCTGTCCCCTGCGGCGACGAGTACGTTGCTCGTTCCGACACCAGGTGGGGTGCGGAACCCTCCCCCGCCCATCAGTCCGCCCTTGTACCCGTTCCCGGTCGGCGCGACGCCTGCCAGCGCTGCGGTCCACAGATCGTAGGTGAATCCCTCTACCGTACCCTTTGAAACGAGCGGCGTGCGGGAAGATGGGGTACCTTCATCATCGAACGCGCTCGTGCGCACTCCGTGTGCGATTGTTCCATCGTCAGTCAGCGAGAAGCGCGGATCGAACGCGGTCTCCCCGATGCGCCCCTTCAACGGAGATGTTCCCATGAGGACGGATTTTCCGTTGAATCCGACCAGGAGCGGAAGAAGGAGGGCGATCGTCCCGTTCGGGGTGAACACGACAGGAAGATTCTTCGACTCTGTCTGGACGATCTTCTCTCCATAACCGAGGAAATCGACGATGTGTTTCACGAGCCTATCCGGATCGAGATCGCTCATTGCCCGCACCTGCTGCTCATCGAACAGGACGAAGATGTCGCCCTCGCTCGTCTTCCCAACCTCAGCGGATAGTCCGATACTGGTCCGCTTCTCCTCGACGTCGAGCCCGGACGTGTTCCTGATCGCCACCGTTTCCACCCTCTTGCTGAGCGACAGGTTAATATCCACCTTCGGATCGGCATCCATCAGTCTACTGATGACTCTCTCTCCCAGGTTGACGAGCGCCTCCTCGGAGATGTCGACGATCTCTCTATCGTAGACGTCGTGCCGCGGTGATGGGTTGTCGGAGGAGAAGCTGAACTTCGCCTCTTCCCCGAACTTGGATGCGGCGAGCGCGGCCTTGGCGAGGGTGGAGACGTCGCTCATATCCGTTGTGGTGGAGAAACCGAGGCGGCCGTTTGCAATCACGCGCAGGGCTGCCCCTTGCGTCTCCGTGCTCTTCAGGGATTCCAACTTTCCGGAGCGGAACTCGATGGGAATGGTCTTCACCTGCTCCCGATAAACCTCGGCCTGGTCAGCTCTATCCTTCAACGCTTCGAGCAGCTTGTCCATCACTTCCCTCCTACTGTTACGTTCTGGATCCTGATGTGGGGTGCACCGTCTGTCACGGGAAGGGGGAATTGCCCACCCTTTCCGCATCCGCCCGATCCGCCGAACATGGCAAGATCGTCACCGATTCCATCGATCGAGCGGAGCGTCTCGAAGACGTTCCCTGTGAGGACGACATCGCGCAGCATCTCCCCCAGCTCTCCGTGCTCGATGGCAAAGGCGTAGGCGGCGGAGAAGGTGAACTGCTCGAACATCGTCTGCCCTCCGTAGGCGCGCACCGCGTACAGTCCGTGGTCGATCTCCGAGAGCATCTGCTTCATCGTCTGATGCCCCGCCTCGATGTAGGTGTTAGTCATACGCACGATCGGCTCGAATTCGTAGGAGATGGCGCGGGCGTTTCCCGTCGGCTCGGCACCCATCTTCTTCGCCGTCTCCCGTGAGTGCAGGACGCTATTTAGGATGCCGTTCTTGATCAGATACGTCTTCGCCCGCGGCGTACCCTCGTCGTCGAACGGGACGTTCCCGCGCAGACCGGGGATGAACCCCTCATCGACCACGTTCAGGTCGTCGTTTCCAAAGCGCGATCCGAGCTTCATCACCTTCTTCAGCTGCTCGTTCTTGAACAGGAAGTCCGCCTCGCAGAAGTGCCCGAACGCCTCGTGGATGAACACACCAGCGAGGCTGGGGTCTAGGATGACGGTGTACTTCCCGCCGCTGACCGGTTTAGCGGAGAGCAGATCGACCGCCCGCTTCGCCGCACTCTTGGCGTCCTCCTCCCTGTTCTGCACGAACTCGTATCCCGCGGCCTCGCCGAGCGACTCGAACCCCTGCTGGATGTTTTGGGAGCCATCGCTTGCCACGGCAACCAAGAGAAGGGTGATATCTGGGATCTCCTGCACGATGAACGTCCCTTCGGAATTGGCGAACGTCACCGTGCGGAAAGAGTCGGTGTAGCGGGTGTTTGTCGAGACGATCCGCTTGTCGTAGCCGAGGAGAATGCGGTTGTACTCCTCGATCAGCTTCTTCTTCTCTTCTAGAGGGACGCTCCGGAAGTCGTTCTTGAGATCGGCAGTAACGACCTGTTGCACGGGCTCAACAGCGGCCAGTTCGACTGGCTCATCGATGTTCCTCGCGACGAGCTGCGCCATGCGCGTGGCCTCCTTCACCTTCCCCGGCAGGTCGGAGATATCGTTGAACGCCGCGATTCCCCAGCCTCCGTCCTTCAATGCGCGAACGATACCGCCTTGTTCTCTGGAGCCCTCGATGTTCTCCAGCTTGTCCTTGCGGAAGAGCACCTGACTGCGCGCTTCATGTTCGATTCGTATTTCCGTGTAATCGGCATCGCTTCCCGCGATTGCCTGCTTGATGATTTGTTCCACGCTGTTAACCTCCTTATGACCATTGATCGAGCTTAACGTCACACTGTTACGTTTTCAAACTGGTTCCTTGTCGTTTCGAGTGGGTAGTGATCTCTAGTCCCGGTTCAAGCGGGACTGAAGCTAAGAATTCACCACGAAGAACACGAAGGACACGAAGAATAGAGATCCATGAGCAGCCAGTACAGTGATTGCTGTGTAATCTCAGAAAGCTACCAAGCAAGATCAAGTGCTTTGTCCTCCTCCTCTTGCTTCGTGCTCTTCGTGCCTGCCTGTCCTTCGGACGCAGACAGGTCCTTCGTGGTGAAGCAGTTCTGCCCCTCTGTGTTAGTCTTGGCGTTTGACCCTTTTTCTTTAGTTACCCACTTAGAATGACAAAGAGTCTTCAAACTTGATAACATCTCTGCCAGCCGGCTGCAATTCATATACGATCATCCTTTGCCTTTAGTGATGATTTGTATTGAGAATTAGACCTGCCTATGATAGCAGACAGGCCCAGGCCTGTTACGAATGACAAGAGCTGAGAGCTGAATAAGATGAGCGGAGGTACTTGAGATGAATCGTCGAATCATCGCGTTCTTGGCTGGGCGATCATTAGTCGATGTCGGAGGGACGTTCTCCCAGGTCGCCGTGTTCTGGACGGCATTATCCATTACCGGATCGGCCATCTCGGTCGGTTCGCTTGGCGGGGTTTGGACATTCAGCATGGCCGTGATGAGCCTCATCTCCGGTGCTATCGTCGATCGATTCAACCGCAAGGCGCTGATGATCCTTCTCGACGGCCTACTTGGTGTGGTCAGCTTGGCCCTGTTTGCCCTGGCCACGACCGGAGTCCTACAGATCTGGCACCTGTGGCTCTTCCTCGTTGCGGAAGCAGTGTTGGGAATACCGTCCAGCTTGTCATATCGGACGCTTCTCCCAGACATCGTGGACAAGGACGTCCTCCTGCGGGTGAACGGCGCGATGAGCTCGTGGGGAAACGTGGACAACCTTGTGGAGGCGGCGTTGGCCGGGGTGATCATCAAGCTGTGGGGTCCGGGACCGATCTTCTTGATCAACGCGATAACGTACTTCGTCGGTGCAGTGAGCCCGCTCTTCATCTGGAGGCTCAAGACCCGCGCCCACAAACCTTCCACCCGTTGGCGCCCGTTTGCCGACCTTAGATTTACAACACGCTACCTGTCGAAAGAACGTCTATTGCGCAAGTACATCCTGCTAAACCTAGGCAGCGGCGTGGTCTTTGCCCCACTCTTCTTCATGGCGCCATTGGTGGCCAGGGCCGTCGGTGCCGGATCGGAGGGATACGGGTTCTTCCAGAGCCTGACGATCGGAGGACTGCTTGCCGGGAGCCTTGTTGCCGCCACGATCGGTGCCCGTTGGCCCAAGGTGATCGCGTGGCTCGGCGGAGCTGCTCTTTACTCTATCAGCTTCATCGTGCTTGGCTTCTGGCTCTCGCTACCGGTTGCGCTTGGCGTCTTCTTCCTGTTCGGCTTGGGCTGGACCGGAGGGCGTGTGTACCTAGGAACTCTTGTTCAGCAGGTGCTCCCGAGCGCTCACCGTGGCCGGATCATGGGGATCACGAGTTTCATGGGCGGTGTGTTTCAGCCGCTCGCCCTCAGCCTGGCAACGGTATTCGTCGATCGCACTGGCTTGGGGACCGTTCTCGTCGCCGTGGGGGCACTGAATTTGGCGATGGTAGGGCTCACGGCGTGGCTCCTCCCGCTCCGGGAAGAGGAGTGGACGCGCTCTACGCCCGAGGTGTGATGATCGCCTGGAAGACTGGCTCGTGTCTACAGTGGGTAACAGAGACTCTTGACCGCAAGCGAAGGACCATGTACCAAGTCGCGTGGGCCCGGGAAAACAGGCCCGTAGGAACCGAACAACTTATTGCAGGACATGCTACTCTTCGTCTCCGACCTCGCGAGTGCTCTTTGCGTAAGCGAGCGGTTGGAGATGACCGGCGACGTACTGCTATAATGACTTTCTCATGGGAGGATGACGATGGCCGATTTATTGCAGTTGATTCAAACGCGACGGAGCGTGCGGGCGTTCACGGACGAGCCGGTGCCGCGCGAGCAAATCGAGAAGATCCTCAACGCCGGGCGGTTTGCGCCATCAGGAAAGAACACGCAGCCGTGGCGTTTCGTAGTGGTGGAGAGTGCCGGCAAGAAAGAGGAATTGGCCAAGCTCGCGCCCCAGGCCGGGATGATCGCCACTGCTCCGGTCACGCTCACCATCCTGTTGGACCGTGACGCTGGCTACGATGAGTTGAAGGATGCACAGGGGATCGGCGCGGCAATCGAGAACATCCTCCTCGCCGTGCACGCCCTTGGCCTCGGCGCGTGCTGGATGGGAAGGACGCGCGACAAGAAGATCGAACGGATCGTCGAAGCAAAGGAGCACGAAGAGCTAATGGCGCTCATTCCGATCGGCCATCCGGCGGAAAGTTCAAATGATGCCAGTCGCCACCCACTTGAAACGATCACCCGCTTTATCTGAACATTGGGTTCACTACTGAAGAGAGGAGAGGATAGACAGCGATGACACTCTTTGCCTGGATTGTGCGTGCACTACTGCTTATTCTCGTGCTCCCGTTCCTCATTCCGTTCGGCATTCTCTTCTCATTGATCATTGCCTCGCCGCTATCGCTAGCTCTATTCGTACTTGTATTAGCGCTGCTTGCGTTGGGAACGGTGCTTGGGATTGCCTTGGGAGTAATCGGAAACCTTGTCGACCTGGTGATCGTTCTAGGACTTATCGGAATCGTGTGGAACTGGCCTCGCGGCACGCATGCCAAGTTTATCGAAAAACTGAGATTTGCTGCCCACCGGCTGCGTACTGCGCTCTATCGGCAGGTGCGGCAATTCACCGCCATTGATATCGCTCTCGGGCTCGGCGTCATAC
>JAGGSM010000009.1 GCA_021159105.1 Candidatus Bipolaricaulota bacterium | reverse complement strand
CGGAAGTGCTTCGCCGGGCGCGATTCGATCTTTCCCCGCACGCCCCGGAAACCGCGCTTGAGCAGATCCTGAAGGTCCCAGCCGACACAGTACGCTCCCAGCGTTCCCAGATCGTGGAGGTGGAAGTCTCCGCGATCGTGAGTCTCCTGCACCTGTTGGGGATAGATCTTGGTCAGCCAATAGCGGCTGATGACATGCTCTGTGATGTGCGTGTTGAGTCCTTGTAGCGAGAAGCTCATGTTACTGTTCTCGCGTACCCGCCAATCACGATCGTTCAAGTAATCGTCGACCAGCGGCATCTCGGCCATCAGTCCGTCCAGTTGGCGGAGATCCGTGTGCTGCTTGCGATAGAGGATGTAGGCCTTTGCCGTGCGGACGTACCCCGCCTCGATCAGCGCCTCTTCGACAACGTCCTGAATCTCCTCCACCGTCGGATAGTCCACTGGAAAGCGCTCATCCAGTATTCCGGTGACAAGCTCGCATAGGCGTTTCGCCTCGACCTCGTCGCCATCGCCAACCTCACACATCGCCTTCCAGATGGCCGTGGTTATCTTTGCGTCGTCAAAAGAGACAACGCGACCATCGCGCTTTACAATGAATTTCATGAGTCCCCCTCATATAAAACTACAAAAACTCCAACTCTTATCCTAGGCGTATCTTGTAGCCTTTACAAGCGGGCTGATCTATACTTCCCTGTCATTCATCACTAGCGTTTCTTCCGCTCAACGAAGGTGATAGACATCACCTTTGAGAGACTCACCGAAGGGAGGCTTCTGATTACAGACAACAGCTATATGTACATGATCCCTCTCAACATGCAGCGCAGGGCTGATCGGCTTGCATCCGCAGTCCGCATCCGCTAAAATTCTGCGTTGCTTGCTCCAATAATAAGCAATGACTTAAGTTCCAGAGGTGATAGAAATTCCTAATATTCGATCGGCTGAAAAGCGTATGCGGCAAAACGAGAAGCGGTGGAGACTCAACCGTACAAGAAAGATAGCGCTGAAGAGCGTTATCAGACAGATTCGGCTGCACCTAGCTTCCCAAGATAAAGAGTCGGCCCGCTCGCTGCTCCCACAGCTAGCACAAGCGGCGGACAAGGCTGCTCGCCATCACACGATTCACAAGAACAAGGCGAGTCGGATCAAGTCCAGGTGGACAAAGAAGGTAGAGTCCCTCTAGAGGAGGCCAGAGCATGCACCACTTCGATTTCCTCGGGAAGGCGAAGTTCTTCGTTCCCATCTCCATAGCCCTTGTGCTGATCAGTTGGTTGTTGGTGATACCATCTGTGCGGGGACTGAACCCGGGAATCGACTTCACCGGAGGAACTGAGTTTACGGTAGATTTCCCCAACCCTGTCAGCACTGCGGAGGTGCGCAGTGTTCTCGCATCGATTCCCAGCCCAATTGACCTTTCCAAGAGCGTCATCCAGGATGTGGCGGGGAAGAATCGCAAGGTCATCACCACACAGCTCGATGTGGAGGATAACCAGGACACGATAAACCGCATTGAGAGCAGACTGAAGGACCAGTTCAATGTGAAGGATGAAGATGTCAGCCGTCGCTCAATCGGCCAGCAGGTCAGTAAGGAGCTGACCCAAAAGGGTTGGCAAGCGATCCTGCTTGCACTGGTCGTTATCCTGATCTACGTCTCCTGGAGATTCCGCCTGCGATACGCCGTAGGCGCGGTGGTCGCTCTGATCCACGATGTGTCAATCGCCCTCGGGATCTTCGCCCTCTTTCACATCGAGATCAACCTGCCAACGATCGCTGCCTTCCTGACGATCATCGGTTACTCGCTGAACGACACGATCGTCATCTTTGATCGTATCCGCGAGAATATCAAGTTGGAGAGGAAGAGCTCTGTGTTCGATATCATCAACAAGAGCGTCAATCAATCACTGTCACGGACAATGAACACATCACTGACCACGTTCATCCCAGTGATCATCCTGTTCTTGTTTGGCGGATCGGTGCTGCGAGGGTTCTCACTTGCACTTCTAATCGGCGTGATCGTCGGTACGTATTCATCGATGTACATCGCCAATCCGATCGTATACGGATGGACTCTCAAGACCGCTAAAGCCAAGAAACACAAATGAAATCCCTCATCCGCGGGGGGAGAAGATGGGAGATCGCTCCCCCCCCGGAAGAGAACATAGTAGACAAGATCGTAACTTCCCTATCCTGCGCGCGCCCCTTCGCCATCATCCTCGCCCGACGCGGGGGAGAGCGGTGGCGTGACCTGATCGATCCCGACATCGATCGCTTCCATTCCCCATTCCTCCTCTCTGGGATGAACGAAGCTGTAGCGCGCATCATCCAAGCCATCGACAAGAAAGAGATGGTGTACATTCACGGAGACTTCGACGCCGACGGGTTGACCGGTGCAGCCGTCCTCTACGAGGGACTCCGCGGTGTGTTCCCGGGAGGGGGGAGGATCAAGGTTGATGTGGGTGACCGCGAGAACGGCCACGGATTATCGAAGAAATTCGTGCAGCGAGCCATCACCGAGAGCTTCAACCTCGTCATCACCGTCGATTGCGGCATCTCCAATGCGAGAGAAGTGAAGATGCTCGCCGATGCCGGAATCGACACGATCGTAACGGACCACCACCTCCCCGCGGAAGAGATCCCCCCTGCTGTAGCCGTGATCGACGCGCATCAGCAAGGAGACTCGTACCCGAACCGGCATCTGGCCGGAGTGGGAGTGGCGTTCAAGCTCATCTGTGCCCTGTACGAACGCCTCGGTCGCCCTGTCCCCTACGAACTCCTCGACCTGGTGGCATTGGGGACAATCGCTGACCTGGTCCCTCTGGCCGAGGGCCCGGAGATCGAGAACCGGGCCCTTGTGCGCAAGGGGTTCTCCCTCATCATGCAGGGGAAGGGATCATCCCTCGGGTTGCAGGTGCTGGCAAACAGGCTTTCGATCAACGTGAAGAGGATCAGTGCCCGTGACATCGGCTACTTCATCGCCCCGAAACTGAACGCAGCCAACCGCGCAGGAGATCCCAAGGTCGCCTTCCTCCTCCTCACAACAAGGGACAAGAAGCGCGCCGAATACCTCACCGAGATCCTCCTCGACTACAACAAGGATCGTGAGATCGCTCAGCACGATCTGATCGCACAGGCGGAACAACAGCTGGCAGCAAGTGGCGCCAATCCGCGAGATGACGGCATAGTGGTGCTCTCCGGTGAGAACTGGAACGAAGGGATCCTCGGACTGGCCGCGTCCAGCCTAGCAGAGCGCTACCACGTGCCGGCGATCGTCATCTCAGAGGGCTCCCGTGTGAGCCGCGCGTCCTGTCGCAGCGTCGAGGGGTTCGACATGTCCGAGTGTCTCAGCGCACATTCCGATCTACTGCTGCGCTACGGCGGGCACAAGATGGCGGCTGGCTTCTCCTTGGAGAGCGATCGCCTCCCGCAACTGCGCGAGCGACTACGTGAGTACATAGCGCAGCAGCCGGTGCGCGCTCAGGTGACATCAGAGTTGATCGATGCTCAGGTGGGAGCGCGCGAGATCGATATCCGTTTCTACACCAACCTGAGATCCCTCTCTCCGTACGGGCCGGGCAATCCATCACCGATCCTCCTGATGTGCGACAGCGTGTTTGAGAAGATGACCTTCGTCGGCGCAGGGAGGCAGCACCTCAAGGGGAAGCTGATACAGAACGGAGTGTCACTTCCGTTCATCGCCTTTCGCATGGCAAACCACATCGATCTGTTCGAGGACGGACCGGTGGGAGTGGTCTTCCGAGCCGGGTTCGATGACTGGAGAGGATCAGTGCAGGCAAGTGTGATCGACTTAGTCAGCTGCGACTAGTCAGCGGCCGATGCAGCGATCATTGTGCCTATGGAATGTCTTGCTTTGCCTGCGGGAAAGGGACCATCGCTGCAGATTGGGTATGAATCTGATCTTTGCAGGTGAGCGCTACCTGTAGCCAGAATCACTTCCCAACGCAGAAGCGGCGGAAGAGCTGATCGAGGACCTCCTCATCAGCGTCGATCCCCTGCAATTCACCAGCGATCCTGTGAGCGGCGCGCAGGCCCTCGGCGATGATGTCGACTGAAGCCCCCTGCTCGAGCACCCCACCGGCTCGCGATAGCGACTCGTGCAGGCGACGGAGCAGGTCCCTCTCCCACACGTCCAGGAGGAGGGCGGAGCTGCGACCAGCGATCTCCCCGCCGAGCAGGCGGTCGAGGATTCCTTGTTCCAATCTATCGATCCCCTCGCCGGTCTTCCCCGAGATCTCGAAGACCGGATGAGCCTCCGCACGCGATCCGATGGCGCTCCTTCTCACCGCTGCCGGGAGGTCGATCTTGTTGAGAACGATGAACAGGGGCCTATCCCACTCCCGCTGCAACAGGGACATGTCCTCAGCGCTCAGCTCGCAGCTCCGATCGAGGATGAGGAGGATGAGGTCCGATCGCTTCATCGCTTCCTGGGATCTGCGGACCCCCTCGGCCTCCACGGGATCTCCCGGCTGCCGCATCCCAGCCGTGTCGATCAAGCGCACCGGAACGCCCCCGAGCACCGCAATCTCCTCCACCGTATCGCGCGTCGTCCCTGGCACCTCAGTGACGATCGCCCGCTCCTCGGAGAGCAGAGCATTCAGCAGGGTCGATTTCCCCACGTTGGGTCGGCCGACAATGGCGATGGTCAACCCTTCAAGGAGGACCTTCCCATGTGAGCTTGCAGTGAGCAGTCTTTCCACCCGCACTGCCAGCTGGCCAATCTCCGCCAGCAGGCCCTGTTGCTCGATATCCTCATCTGGGTAGTCGATCTGCACTTCGATCCGCGCGAGAAGGGAGGCAATCTGCTCTCTCAATAACGCGATCTGCTCGGAGAAGCGCCCACCGAGCTGATCGACCGCCACTTCGAGCCCCAGCTTCGTTCTCGCCCTGACGATGTTGAGGACAGAGGATGCCTGATCGAGGGAGATCCTGCCGTTGAGGAAGGCACGCTTGGTGAACTCCCCCCGCTCTGCCAGGCGAGCCCCCGAGGCGAGCACGGCATCGAGCACGAGGCGCACGGCAACAATACCACCATGACAGTTTATCTCCACCACATCCTCGCGCGTGTAGGTGCCTGGAGCGCGCATCACCGACAGCAACACCTCGTCGATGGTCTCGCCGTTGAACAGCACGTGCCCGTAGTGAATCGTGTGCGTGGGGACGCCTCTGATGTCGACTCTGCGAGGGGAGCGAAACAGGCGATGGGCGATTTCGATTGCATCCGGCCCGCTCAACCGGACTATCCCGATTCCCCCCTCTCCGATTGGGGTCGATATCGCGGCGATCGTGTCACTGGGAATCACACCGTGCATCACGCGTCTTCTGGTTCGATGACCACGCGCCGCTCATCCCCCTCGCCGATGCTGTACGTCTTCACTCCGGGAAAGTTGGTGAGCGTGATGTGGATCGTGCGCCGCTCGCGAGCAGGCATCGGATTGAGCCGGACCCGCTTGTGCTCACGCCGCACCGATTCGGCGGCACCGAGGGCGAACTTGATCAGCTCCGCTCTCCTCTTCTTCACCGCACCATTGACATCGAGGACAATGGCGCAGTCGATCCCCGTCTTGCGGTGAACAGCTATCTGCACTAAGTGCTCGAGCGCGTTCAGAATCGGCCGCTCCTCGGGAAGAGAGAACAGGTTCCCGGTGAGGTTGACGTAGATCTCCTCCATCGGATCACCCTCAACAGCGAACGCGACCTCTTCTTCCTCAAGGACATTGAGAAGCTCCCGCAAGAAGGATTCGATCTCCTTACTTACCTTCTCCACTACTGTCGTCGTCATCAGCCTCTACCTCGATCGCCTCGCTCTCCGCCGGATATTCATCATCTTCGGCAACAGGGGCCAACGCGGCACTCGCCGCGTCCGCCTTTGCCATCTCCCAATTAACGAAGTACTGCTGCCCTACCTGGAAGACGGTTGTCAGGAGGTAGTAGAACCACAGACCGGCCGGGAAGTTGTACAGGAAGACGGCCATGAAGATCGGCATCACATATCCCATGTACTTCTGGCTTCCCTGGGCGTCACCGGTGGTCATCGGGGTCATCATCTTCTGCTGCAGGATCATCACCGCGGTCGTCAGGATCACGAGGATGAAGTAGGGATCACGGACGCTGAGATCTGATACCCACAGGAAACCCGGTGAGAAGTGGATTTGGGTGGCAGAATAGAGGATCGCCTTCCACAGCAGAACGAGGATCGGAAGCTGGACGAACATCGGAAGGCACCCACCCATCGGGTTGACCCCTTCCTTCTTGTACATCTCCATCAGCTTCTGCTGCATGAGCTGCTTGTCGTCCTTGAACCGCTCCTGGATCTTCTTCAGCCGCGGCTGCAGCTTCTGCATCTTGGCCATGGAGTGGTACTGCTTGCGCATCAGAGGGAAGAGGATGATGCGAGTGATGAGGGTGAACAGGAGGATCGCCCATCCGTAGTTGCCCGTGTAGCGATACAGGAGGTTGAGGAACTGCGTCACTGGGATGATCAACCGCGCTGCCGTGCCAGGATTGTCCAGCGTCCCCAGGCCGGAGTGATTCATCAGGAGGTACTGCCTGCGCCCTCCGTACATGGAGAAAGCGTAACTCACCTCACCCGGACTCGCGGCAAGCATCACCCCAAACCTTCTGTTCCCAGACTCCGCGCGCTGCAGAAACGGGTCGATCCCACTAGTATCGTTCACCTTGAGGAAGAACACCGTCTTCTTGTCCATCAGCCCGACCCCGTTGAACGTTGTGTAGGACCCTTTGGCCAGCAGGTCGCTACCAGCGGCATTGTCGAACTGATACACGAGGGAGCGACCCTTCTCAATCGGGGTGTAGTCCCCGACGGTCATCTCGACCCGTGTTGCCTTGTCTGAGGAGTTCACAACCTTCATCGCAACGTCGATGGTGTAGTACGGATCGTTGTACAGGATGAACGTCTTGTCAATCGTTAGATCCCCCGCACTCCCGCGAAACTCTACCGTCAGTCTGTCCGGTGCAGGTTGCTCCACTCCAACGAGGGTATAGGTGAACTCAAGGCCATCTTCACCGGTGGTGGTGAACGGGAACAGAGTGTTGCTCACGTACTTTCGCGCGAGTGTCTTGGTATCGGTTGTCGTTCCCGGAACGAGCTCAGCCACCTTGGAGCCGTACGGGGCGAAGGACAGATAGATGCTCTTCAACACGCCTCCGCTCTCGGAGAACACATAGCTCGCCAGGCCGGTGCTCACAGTGACCTCTTTTGAGCCGTCTCTGTCGACGATCTCGTAGGACATGTCCTTAGAACCGGCGAAGGTGATCACTGAGATCACTAAGAGCAGTAGCACAAACCCCAAATAAGCACGTCGTTTTAGCAAGATAGCCTCCTGAAACGATAGAGTATCCAAGCAGCGACAGGGTTGCAACTTCATTGATCGAAATTCGCCCTTGCGTTAAACTCGCTTACATCGATGTTTACAGGAATTGTACGCGACTTGGGACTGCTGCTGGAACTGCGGCGCGATCGGCTCGAGGTCTCTACCTCCCTGCGAGATGAGCTCTCTCTTGGAGCCAGCATCGCAGTTAACGGCGTCTGTTTGACCGTCTCTGAACTCACTCGTGACGGTTTCCGCGCTGACATCTCTTCTGAGACGCTCGCGCGCACGTCCCTTGGGCAGCAGCGCCCACGTGGACGAGTGAACCTGGAGCTTCCACTAGCTCTACAAAGTGGTCTGGATGGACACATCGTCCTCGGGCACGTCGATACCATGGGCAGGGTGGTGGAGGTACGTCGGGAACGGGAGGGGTGGACGTTCACCTTCTCGTACCCACAGGAGTTTCGCGGTTACGTAGTGGAGAAGGGCTCGGTGGCAGTGGATGGGATCAGCCTGACGCCATTTGATGTGAGCGAGCGCAGCTTCAAGGTGGCGGTTATCCCAAGCACCTACGCGACCACCGCTCTGCAGGATAGAAGAATCGGGGACCCGGTGAACATCGAGTTTGATATACTGGCAAAGTACGTTCGGGGGATGATGAAGGATGCTTATTAGCATAGAAGAGGCGATCGCGAGGATCAAGGATGGCAAGATGGTGATCCTTGTCGACGATGAGAACAGGGAGAATGAAGGGGACCTGGTGATCGCTGCGCAGCATGTGACTCCAGAACTGATAAACTTCATGGCCAAGTACGCGCGCGGACTGATCTGCGCGCCGATAGACGTGGAGCGCGCACACAAGCTCGCTCTCCCTCCCATGGCGCCGGAGAACACCGCCCTGCACGGGACAAGATTCACGGTGAGCGTCGATGCTCGCCATGGCATCACTACTGGAATCTCAGCGCAGGATCGGGCACGGACCGTACGCGTGATGATCGACGACGCTGCGACTCCAGAAGACCTCGCCCGCCCAGGGCACGTCTTTCCCCTGATCGCTCAGGAGGGAGGGGTACTGAAGCGCGCCGGCCACACCGAGGCTGCGGTCGATCTCGCCCGCCTGGCTGGACTCAAGCCGGCGGCGGTGATCTGCGAGGTGATGAACGACGACGGCACGATGGCGCGCCTCCCGCAGCTGAAGGAGTTCGCCGCCCAACATGATCTCAAGATCGCCAGCATCACCGATCTCATCGCCTACCGCAAGCGGCACGAGAACCTGGTACAGCGGGTGGCGACGGCAGAGCTTCCGACTCGCTACGGAGATTTCAAGATCGTCAGCTACACCAGCCCAATCGAGGATGAAGAGCACGTGGCCCTCGTCAAGGGAGATGTCGCCGGCAAGGAGAACGTGCTCGTGCGCGTGCACTCCGAGTGCCTCACCGGGGACGTCTTCGGGTCATACCGCTGCGACTGCGGGGATCAGCTTCACCACGCAATGGAGATGATCGAACACGAAGGGCTGGGGGTCATCGTGTACATGCGGCAAGAAGGTCGGGGAATTGGGTTGAAGAACAAGGTCTGCGCCTATCAATTGCAGGACCAGGGGCTCGATACGGTGGAGGCAAACGAGAGGCTCGGCTTCCCCGCCGACCTGCGCGACTACGGGATCGGTGCTCAGATCCTGTGCGACCTCGGCCTGACGACGATCCGCCTCTTGACGAACAACCCCAAAAAGGTGATCGGGCTGGGCGGATACGGGCTGAAGATCACCGAGCAGGTGCCAATTGAGATTCCACCGAACGAGCACAATCGCTACTATCTGAAGACCAAGAAAGAGAAGATGGGACACCAGTTGCGAGACGTCTGATGATTGAGGGATTATGTAATTGAGTGATCGGGAGATCTCGATGTTCAATCGCTCGATCCAAGAGCGGAGGAGGAGAAATGGCTAAGGTGTACGAAGGAGGGTTCGACGGTAAGGGCCTGCGAGCTGGGATCGTCGTCAGCAGGTTCAACGACCTGATCACAACGCGCCTCCTCGATGGGGCGCTCGATCGGCTGCGTCGATCGAACGTATCAGAGGAAGCGATCGAAATAAGCTGGGTGCCGGGGGCGTTTGAGGTGCCTAAGATCGCGCGTGTGATGGCGACCAGCGGAAAGTACGATGGTGTGATCGCCCTCGCCGCGGTGATCCGCGGTGCGACCCCGCACTTCGACATGATCGCCTCCGAGATCGCCAAGGGGTTGGCCCGAGTGAACCTCGACGTAGACGTCCCAGTCGTATTCGGCGTGATCACATCCGATACGATCGATCAGGCGATCGAGCGGGCGGGGACGAAGATGGGGAACAAGGGTTCCCAGGCGGCGGAGACGATGATCGAGATGGCGAACCTGATGAAGGAACTGTAGTAATGGCATACGAATCCGTGCGCGGGATGCGCGATATCCTCCCTGACGAGGCCGACTACTGGACGCGGTTGGAGGCGACGATCCGCGAGATCGCCCGCCGCTTCAACTACCGCGAGATCCGCCCCCCGTTGGTGGAGCACACGGAGCTCTTCTCCCGCGGGATCGGCGAGGCGACGGACGTGGTGAACAAGGAGATGTACACCTTCCCCGACAAGAAGGGGAGGTCTCTTACCCTGCGGCCGGAGGCGACGGCGTCGGTCGTCCGCTCCTACGTCGAACACGGGATGGCAACGCAGGACCCGTTTCAGAAGCTCTTCTACATCGGGCCGATGTTTCGCTACGAAAAGCCGCAGAAGGGGCGCAGCCGCCAGTTCCACCAGTACGGGGTGGAGGCGCTCGGCTCGCTCGACCCGTCGCTCGACGTCGAGGTGATCAGCCTCGCCTGGAGCCTGATGCATGAGCTTGGCCTCAGGGGACTTTCGCTGAGGCTGAACAGCATCGGCTGCGCCGAAGATCACAAGAGGTACCGCGACGCCCTGCGCGAGCACTTCGCACCGCACATCGATTCCATGTGTGAGGACTGCCAGCGCCGCTACGAGGAGAACCCGCTGCGCATCCTCGACTGCAAGAAC
>JAGGSM010000143.1 GCA_021159105.1 Candidatus Bipolaricaulota bacterium | reverse complement strand
CTACTCATCGTCGCCTTAGTGACACTGATAGCGAGCCTGAGTGCGTTCGGCGGAGTGCTGATGTCGCCGATGATCACCGAGATCACTCTCCCGCCTGGTACGTCCTATGAAGACGACATCACGATCACCAACACCGGGGATCAGCCGATGGTCGTCAATGCGAAGTCGATCGGTTTCATCGCACCGGAAGGAGTGCCAGAGTTCCTAGACCCTTTGGTGGACGACTACCCCTACAGTGGCCGGGATCTGTTGACCCTGACCCCAGCGGAGCAGACGGTCCAGCCCGGTGAAGCGGTGCTCTTCCACTACAAGGTGTCAATGCCGGAGGACCTCGATCCTTACGGTGGACGCTACGTAGCGGGGATATTCCGCGTTCAGCCCCCATCGAATGGAGGACAGGTCACCGTGGCGGCACAGGTCGCTTCCCTCTTCCTGCTGAGCCCCGGTGGTGATGCCGCTGCGCACCTTGCCTTCGAGCAGATCAGCATCTACCAGAAGAAGAACGATCCGCAAACGGTGGTTCTGAGCGCCAAGATCGCAAACGACGGAAATCTGCATATCACAAGCGACCAGATCTGGGGGATGATCAACGTCGCCGATGAGGACGGTTACATCATCGATAGCTTCAAGGTCAATACCCATACCATGCTCCCTGGGAACACCTACACGCACACAGAGGAGTGGACGGCCCCCGACTACTTGGTGAGCGGAACGTACCAGTTCCGCTTGACGGTCCTCATCTTCGGGAAAGTGGGAACGGAACCGCAGGAGTACAAGCTGGTCGTGCCAGTGAAGCTGGAATTCTAATACAGAAGAGGCTAAGACCGGGGAGGAGCTTTCCTCCCTGGTTTTCTTGTCCAATCCAAGTGAAACCCCTACAGGGGTTTATTCCACCCCCCTTGGAGCTTGCTTCCTACAAGGCTTCTTGACACACCGCGGGCTTGGAACAACGTAGTTCATTGCTTGAATCCCCTGCAGAGGTTTATTCCCCACCCCTTGAGGTATGCTTCTTACAAGGCTTCTTGATACACCGCGGGCTTGCGGCGGGGTAGTTCATCATGTCGCTTGGTCGCAAGATCCTACTACTGTTTTGCCGGACAGATGGCGCGGTAGGGGCAGTAGCTGCAGGCGAAGTAGCTCGGCTCTGCCGGGAATCTGCCGGCTCTGATGCCCTTTGCTGCTCTCTCGATCTCAGAACGCGCTTTGTCCAGTGCCTTTTCCGTCGGGGCGACCCTGCCGATGAACAGCTTCGGTGTTAGGAATCGCAGTTCAAGCGCCGCAGGAAGGGCGTTGAAGAGATGCTCGTAGGCAAGGGCGTAGATGGCCAGTTGGCGGCTCGCTTTCGTCTTCTTCTCTGCCTCTTCCTGGCTCTTCACCTGGGAGGTCTTGTAGTCGATGATCAGCCCGTCCTGCGGCCGGTTGATGTTCGGAATGTCTATGCGGTCGAATACCCCAACAATCTTCACTCCACTATCGACGAAGGAGAAGTGTTGCTCGATGTAGGTCGGTGTGGCTTCCTCAGCCTGCGCGTGGGTGTAGAACTCGGAGAGCGCCTGCAGGCCCTCCTGGTAGCGCAGCTCCTCGTGCTCGCGCGTCAAGAAGCCCTCCGTCTGCCACGCCTTGCGGAACGCGTCCTGGACATCGGAGAGTGAGATCGCCTCGCCGATGTGTCGTGCGGTGTTGTAACGCTTGATCGCTTGGTGGATCGCGCTTCCGTAGATGACGGAATGATGCTGGCGGATCGGGACCTTGAGGATGTGGATGTAGCGGTACTTCATCGGGCAGGTGAGGTAGTCGTCTATCTTCTTGTTGCTCAGCACGAGCATCTCTTCACCACGCGGGATGAGGACGAGATCGTCGCTCATGACTTCCTCCACCGGTTGTTTTCCCCTCCTAAGCAGGCTCGCCACGGGTGAGCTCTTCACTACATTGAGAGCGGCTGGCGGAAGGTCGAGCGCTTCGGAGACGAACTGGCTTGGCTTTCGCGGCCGCTTGCCGCCGTAGTCCTTGGCGCTCGTCAGGTACAGCTCCTCCTTGGCGCGGGTCATCCCCACGTAGAACAATCGTCGCTCCTCCTGCTTGTGAAAGTCGGACTCCGCCCCAGGGAGGATGTCCTTGATCAGCCCATCTGGAAGCGGGATCGCGTCGCGGCGGTTCGCAGAAGGGAAGCGGCCTGACACGAGACCGACGAGGAAGACGACCGGGAACTCCAACCCCTTGGCCTGATGGATGGTGAGGACGTTCACCGCGTCCTCGTCCCAGTCCGCCTCACCCACGGGGGGATTATCGCCAGCGTCGATCAGGGAATCGAGGTAGTCGATGAACCAAGGGACGCGGTCGTACTTGGCCACGCGCGAGAAGCGCTCGATGATGGAGAAGAACTTGGCGATGTTCTGCACCTTGAGCGCATCCTGTGCCTCCGCGGAGTTGGACAGCCTGGCGATCGTCCCCGTGCGCTCGGTCAGGTAGTTGTAGAGGACCTCGCCCGTCTTCTCCCTCGCGGCAATCGGCAGGAGCGCAGCCAGGTCGTCGGCCAGCTTTGTCATCGCCTCCCGCCCTTCCTGCGAGAGGCCGAGGAACTCCTCGCTCTTCCCCGCCACGCGGAAGACCTCGAACAGGCTCTTGTTCCTGCGGCGCGCGTAGCTTGTCGCGAAGGCGAGGTCCTGCGGAGGAACATCGTAGAAGAATGAGCTGGCCACGTAGTGGAAGGACATGTTGTCCCGCGGGTCGGAAAGGATGCGCAGGAAGGCGATGATGGTTCTGATCTCTTCTCGGTCGTACAGCCCGCGGCTTCCGGAGAAGTGCCACGGGATGTGCACCAGGTTCAGCGCCTGTAGGAAGCTATCTGCCTGCGCGTTGCTGCGCACGAGGATGGCGTAGTCGCGATACGATCTTCCGCCTTTCACCCCGCGGACGATCGTATCGGCGACGAAGTCGCACTCATCGTCGATCTCCTGGAAGTGCTGCTGCTGCACCGCTGTTCCGTCGCCGGCCGCGGCGTGCAGGCGCTTTTCGATCCCTTCTCGTACCTCTAAGCGATCGGGGTTGTTGAACTGGATCAAGCGATAAGCCGAGTCGAGGATCTGCTGCGTGGAGCGGTAGTTCTCCACAAGCACGATCAGCTCAGAATCCTGGTACTCGCTGCGGAACCCGAGGATGTTGCTGATCGCCGCGCCGCGGAACTTGTAGATCGACTGGTCGTCGTCCCCGCATACGGTCAGGTTGCGGTGCCCAGCGAGGAGCTTCAGGAGCTCGAACTGGGCGTAGTTCGTATCCTGGAACTCATCGACAAGGATATAGCGAAAACGATCCTGATAGCGCTTGCGCACGAGCGGGTGCTCGCGCAGAAGCTTGAGCGTCAGCGTGATCAGATCGCCAAAATCGACGAACCCGTTCTCCGCCATCAGGCGTTGGTACGCGACATACGTTTCAGCCAACTCCGTCTGATCGGCGATCTCCTCCCTGCGCAGCATCGCTTCTTCCTCGTCCAAACCGTCCCCTCCCTCCGTCGCCAGCTTCTCGGCGTAGGCAAGGTACTCTTCTGCTGTAACATCCTCGTCCTTGGCGCGGGAGAAGAGCTTGAGGATCGCCGATAGGTGCTTGACAGGATTTCCAAGTGGGCGAAAGCGTTTGAGCGGCAGCTCGAACAGATGGTCCTTGAGAAAGATCACCTGCTCCGCCTCGGTCAAGATCTGATAGTCGGGAGAGAGGCCGAGGAGGATCGCGTTCTCCCGCAGGATGGAGTCGCAGAAGGAGTGGAAGGTACCGATCTTTGCCTCGATGTAGCCGTAGGGGACGAGGAGATCGACGCGCTCCTCCATCTCCGCCGCCGCCCGCTCGGTGAAGGTGAGAGCGAGGATCTCCGCCGGCCTGGCGCGCTTCTCCGCGATCAGCCAGGCGATGCGGCGCGTGATCACCGTCGTCTTTCCCGTTCCAACACCAGCAAGGACCAACAGCGGCCCATCACCGTGGGTGACAGCGGCGCGTTGCTGCTCGTTCAGATCGGAAAGCAAATCGTCGCTCATCGTAGGAAAGAGTATAGGCTAAGCGCGGGGTATTGTCATCATCCCCTTTCGGCGCTATGATGGGGCGAGGTGATGAGAGTGAACAGAAAACGTGTTTTCCTAGGCATTCTTCTTGTCGGCGTAATCGCCATTCTGACCGGCTGCATGACGCAGAATGTTGCTCCAACTGCAAGCTTCACCGCTACTCCCACGAGCGGGCAGGCACCGCTCGCGGTATCGTTTGACGCCAGCGCGTCGAGCGACCCGGATGGGACGATCGCATCCTACACCTGGAACTTCGGCGATGGACAGAACGGATCTGGCGTGAGCGGTTCGCACATCTACGCAAGTGCGGGAACGTTCACAGCGATCCTCACCGTGATCGACAACGGTGGGCTGATGTCCACCGCATCACAAACAATCACAGTGACTGCACCGGCAAATACTTCCCCAACAGCCGCTTTCACCGCCACACCCAGTGTCGGGATACCGCCGTTGACGGTTACGTTCAATGCCGCGACATCACAGGACTCCGATGGGACGATAACCACTTACGATTGGGACTTCGGAGATGGTAGCGCGCACGCACAGGGGGTCTCGGTTACACACACCTATGCATCGGCTGGCTCATACTCGGCGATCCTCACAGTGACCGATAACGACGGGGCACAGGACACCGCTACACACACAATCACTGTTAACGCTGTCGGAAACTCCATCCCCACAGCCAGCTTCACCGCAGACCCGCTGCTAAACGTAGTCTTTGCCCATCCTCCAATCGCAGTCGACTTCGATGCTAGTGCATCTAGCGATACCGATGGGACGATCGCCTCCTATAACTGGATCTTCGGAGACGGAGACACAGCGACCGGGGTGACGACTTCACACACCTACACGACTTCCGGTACGTACACCATCGTCTTGACGGTGATAGATGATCAAGGGGCGCCAGCATCGGCGACAAAGACCATTCAAATCCTCAATATACCCACGCTCAATCCTATCTTAACGCCGATTACAATCCCCAACATACCGAATATTCCGATTGGACCCTAATCGGAAATCGCGTCCAGGATCGCTGGGAGGAATTGAGGAAGGTCACGTGGTGTACGTGAGGTAATCAGGTTGCCGTCGACCACCACTGGCTCATCGACCCATTCCGCGTTCGCGGCGAGGAGGTCGTCGCGGATCGAGCGGTAGGAGGTGAGACGCCTACCGGAGACGATTCCCGCCGAGATGAGGACCGATCCAGCGTGGCAGATCGCGGCGATGATCGCCCCATTGCTGCTCGCTTGACGGATGAGATCCAGCGCATCTTCGTGTTGCCGCAGCCTGTCCGGGGCTAACCCACCGGGAACGACTATCGCCTGCACGTCCTTCAGGCTTACATCGTTGAACGAGCGCGTAGCGGTGACCGTGATCCCATGCTTCCCAGCATAGACATGCCCGGATTCCTTCCCCACGATCTCCACATGCAGACCCGCTTCCAGGAAGCGGTAGTAGGGAACCCATAGCTCGAACTCCTCGTACCCCTCCTCCGCAAAGATGAGCACCTGCTTCATGACAACCTCCTTGTTCCTGCTGACTGTACAGCACGGGATGTGGTGGGACAAGGTGAAACCATATTGTCCCGCCCCGGAGCATACGATACGATATGCAAGTAGTATCGATACCTTGCGCACAGGCACCCGTATTATAGATGAGCACAGATCAAAGGAGGATCGCGTGAGCGGACTTTTTCTCGTGGTGATGATAGCAGCTGGGGGCGGAGCAGCGATCAGCTTTCAGTCCCTCTTCTCGGGTGTCATTGGTGAGAAGCTCGGGATTATCGAGAGCGTGTTCATCGTTCACCTCGGCGGCCTCGTTCTCGCAAGCGCGCTGTTGTTGCTCATAGGCGGAGGGAGCATCGCCTCGTGGCGCGGCGTGCCGTGGTATGCCTTGTGCGCTGGATTGCTCGGCGTAGTGATCGTCGCCTCGATCAGCTACGCCGTTCCTCGCCTCGGTCTTGCCACCACGCTCACCGTCACCATCGCTTCCCAGCTGATCATCGGCGCGATCATCGACCACTTTGGCCTTCTTGGAGCCACACAACACCCTCTCGATCTCTCCCGCGTCATCGGCATACTGATCCTGTTCGTCGGAACATGGCTTGTGATCCGCTGACTCCGCTGCGCAAGGGCGGAATACATCCCTCCAGCCTGTCTCTCTGCATCTGTGCGCTGAATCCCGACCGGGTAGTTGCCAAGGGGGTTATGGTGGGATAGGATCTGCGGCATGATCGGCACGTGGATCAACATAGGAACGATTATTCTCGGCAGTCTGATCGGAATCGCTGGCGGGGCACGAATCTCCCAGCGAATGAATAAGCTCGCCACCTCAACGATCGGGCTGGTGACGCTCGTCGTTGGGATAAAGCTGTCATTGGAGACGCAGAACGTTCTCATCATGTTGATCTCGCTTCTCGTGGGAGGGGCGATCGGAACCGCAGCGAGGATCGAGGATCGCCTCTCTTCGCTCGGTGAGCGCCTGCAAGAACGCTTCCCACGCCTGGCCTCACGTGGCTCGTTGCCGCAGGGCTTTGTCAGTGCAAGTCTCCTGTTCTGCGTTGGACCGATGTCGATCCTCGGGGCGCTGCGCGATGGTCTTTACGGCGATTGGCAACTGCTTGGACTGAAGGCGGTGATGGATGGGATCTCGTCGATCATCCTTGTCGCCGGCCTCGGTCCGGGGGTGATCCTCTCGGTGTTCGTTGTTCTCATCTACCAAGGGGGGATCAGCCTCATCGCCCATCTGTTCACGTCTTCGGTGAGCGCAAGCGCGCTTTCGCAGTCTCCCTTTCTCTCTGAACTGGACGCTGTCGGGGGGATCATCCTCATTGTCCTGTCGCTGAAGCTCCTCGAGCTGCGCGATCTGCGCGCGGGGAACCTGCTCCCCGCCCTCGCCGCTGCGCCCCTGCTCGTCCTGATCGTGCGCCTCTTGGGTGGGTGATCCGATTGATCTTCCCTCGCAGATTGTATGCAAGGCTCACCACCCTACGGGATCGCTACGATCGCCGCCTGTGGACGCTGTTTGCCGTGCGCATGATCGTCTCCCTCGGATTTGGGGCAGCGATGCCGTTTGTCAGCCTGTACATGTATCGCGAGCTTGGCCTGTCGATGAAGCTGGTGGGGACGATCATGCTCTTCTCCGCCCTCATAAGCTCCGCCGGTCGGATCATCGGTGGAGAGCTCGCCGACCGCGTCGGGCGTAAGCCGCTGATCGCGGTGACGATGGGAGTGCGCACGGCCTTCTTCCTGCTGATGTCATACGTCATCTACATTCGCGCGTCATACATTGCCGTTGCTATGGTGTTCCTCGCGATCAGGTTCCTCGGGGCGCTGATGCAACCGGGGATCAGCGCGATGGTCGCCGACATCGTCCCACAGGAGAGGCGAGTGGAGGCGTTCGGGATCTTGCGTATCGGGGGGAATGCCGGCTGGGCGGCAGGCCCGGCGATTGGAGGATTCTTGATCACTATCTCATACTGGTCTCTCTTCCTCGTCACAGCCGCTGCTAGCCTGATTGGAATGGCGTTGGTCCTCCTGTTCATTGAGGAGTCGAGCCACAGACTTGCCGCGGAGCGGTTCGAGCTGTCAAAGGTCCTCGATGTCGGGCGCGACAGGAGGTTCCTCGTCTTCTGCGGATTCAGCTTCCTGCTGTTCCTGGTGATGGGACAGTTCGCCAGCACCCTCTCCGTCTTCTCCACTGAGTTCGTCGGAATAAGCGACGTACAGCTCGGCTTTCTCTACACCCTGAACGGGATCATCGTCGTCCTCTTCCAGTGGCCGGCGGCTCTCCTTGGAGGAAAGATCGGGACACGACGAGCACTCACCCTGGGGGCGATTCTGTTCGGTGCCGGCTACTTCACCGTTGGTCTGGCCCCCTCGTTCTACTTCCTATTGGGTACGATGGTCCTGATAACGCTGGGGGAGGTGGTCTTCTCCCCCAGCGCGACGACGGCTGTCGCCAACAGTGCCACAGAGGGGAAGATGGGGCGCTACATGGGCTTCTTCGGGCTCTCAGAGGCGCTCGGGTGGTCGGCAGGCCCGTTCGTCGGAGGGTGGCTCCTCGATTACCTCGGGAAGGAGCCGCTCGTATTGTGGGGAGCGATCGCGGCGATTGCGGCTGTCGCCGCGATCGGGTTCATGTTCTCAGGCAGAACGAGGAAGAGTCTCGGCTAACCGAGTACCTTCTCAAACGCCCCCTCCAAGATATCCATCCCTTCATCGATCTGCTCATCGGTGATCACAAGAGACACGAGTACGCGCAACACGTTTCCGCGCAGTCCAGCAGTTGGGAAGATCGCGCCGTCGCGCAGTGCAGCATTGGCGATCTGAGAAGTGATCTCGCCCGCCGGCTCCTTGGTCGCGCGGTCCTTGACGAGTTCCATTCCGACCATCGCTCCAAGCCCGCGCACGTCGCCGACCACTTCGAACCTATCCTTCAGCGCGTTGAATCTCGCCTTGATGTGTTCACCAACGTGATCGGCACGGGCTAACAGATCCTCCTCGTCGATCGCCTTGATCACCTCGATCCCCGCACGGCAGGCAAGCGGATTCCCAACGTACGTTCCCCCGATCCCGCTCGACACAGGGGCATCCATGATCTCAGCCTTTCCCACCACGCCGGATAGCGGAAGGCCCGCGGCTAGCGACTTGGCAACACAGATCAGATCAGGCTCGATCCCGAAGTGCTCGTAGGCGAAGAACTTGCCCGTGCGACCGATCCCCGACTGCACCTCATCCAAAGCAAGAACGAACCCGTACTTATCGGCTAACTTCCGCATCGCCGGCAGGAACCAAGCTGGGGGAACAAGGAACCCGCCCTCGCCGATCACCGGCTCGACCACCATCACGGCCACATCCGATGGATCGACGAGAGCAAGAAGCGCCTGCTCGATGTCATCGGCGGAGACATCCTTGCGGTACGTATACGGATAAGGAAGGCGATAGACGTCGCTTGCGAACGGCCCGAATCCCGCCTTGTACGGCATCGCCTTGTGCGTCATCGTCATCGTGAGGAGCGTTCGCCCGTGAAAGGCATTCTCGAAGACGAGGACGGCATTGCGCTTGGTGTAAGCGCGGGCGATCTTCACCGCATTCTCCACCGCTTCGGCCCCGCTATTGAAGAACGTCGCTTTGTATGGACCAGCCCCAGGAACATGTTCGCAGAGAAGACGCGCCAGCTCAGCAAACGGCGCGTAGGGCACAGCGGTGAAGTCAGTATGCAAGAAGTGATCCACCTGATCGTGAAGCGCTGCGACGACCCGTTCGTGGCGCTGACCGACGTTCAAGCAGCCCCAGCCACCGGAAAAGTCAACGAAGCGGTTGCCATCAAGGTCCTCAACGATCGCCCCTTGGCTCTCCTTGATGATGAACGGCGCGTAGGTAGCAAGCGGTGAAGCAACATACTTCTCCTTCTCAGCGAAGACAGCGGCCGACTTGGGGCCGGGAAGTGCGGTTTCGATACGTGTGAAGCGTCGATTGATCATATTTCCCCCTATGATAGACAGTGATTGCGCCGGAATGGTACCGAAAAACAGCAATGTGGCGCAAGAGAGCAAATGCAGTATTGCGGTTCACATTGTGGATTCGTAGACGTTGCATCTGGTAGAATGGCTCCCCTGTTCGCTTGTGCGCAAGGAAGCTGTAAGCCGTTGTCGGAAAGAGATCGAGCATACAATAGGCAGGTTGATGTGTAGTAGTCCGTAATGGTTCAATCCTCAGCATGTGCCCGCATCGCAGATTAGTCTGCTTAACGTTGACCTCACCTGCAAGGTCTTGTCATACGAGCCTCAGTGACGCGGCCCTTCCGGCAACTGAGCGCCATGCCACACTGCCACAACCCAAATCGTTTTTCCAGAAACTCGATAGAAGAACCGATACGGCCTGACAATGACTTCCTTATGCGGCAAGTCCGGAAACTCCGGTATCGACCTACCCGATTCTGGAAATTCCTCGAGGCGACGAAGAACTTCTTCGGCCTTCACGCGAAACTTGTGGGCAGCCAATGGATTGTCTTGACGAATATACTCCAACCCGTCAAGAAACTGAGCGCGAGCAGACGGGGTAAACTTCAGTTTCACGAATTGCCGCCCCTCAGAAGAGCATCAGCCTCCTTGAATACACTTGTTAGAGTATGTCCCTCGCCATCAGCAATTTCCTTTTCTCCGACGGCTAGGAGCCGCAACAACTCTCGCTCGTGCTCAGATTTTTCATAGGTATCGATGCTTTGAATCACAGCGATCGCCCTTCCGCGCTGAGTAATGACAAGCGGATCAACGGAGCCCTGAAGCTTCTTATGGACAGATGCTGTATCTTGCCGTTTACCGGGGACGGAAACCTCCTCCGAGTTCCAGGTTATT
>JAGGSM010000200.1 GCA_021159105.1 Candidatus Bipolaricaulota bacterium | reverse complement strand
CTTTTTTTCACCCATCTTCCCCCCAGTATCCCTGCTGCCACCCGCAGGTCTTCGATCCGTCCGTTGGTACAGGAGCCGATTACTACCTGATCGATCTCGATGTCGGTCGCTTCTGATACCGGGCGCGTGTTCTCCGGCAGGTAGGGGAAGGCCACCTGCGGCTCGATCGAGCTGGTGTCGATCTTTATTGTGTCAGCATATTGCGCATCCGCATCCGCTACGTAAGCCGTGTACTCTCGTGTCGCTCTCTGATCGACGTAGGCGCGCGTGGCGTCGTCGAATGCGAACAGCCCGGCCTTCGCCCCGGCCTCGATCGCCATGTTGGCCATGGTGAACCTCCCGGCCATTGATAGCGCATCGATCACAGGCCCAGCGAACTCGATCGCCTTGTACAGCGCTCCGGCCACGCCGATCTTCCCGATGGTGTACAGGATCAGGTCCTTCCCCCCGACCCACGGCTGCAATTCGCCCTTGTACACGATCCGAATTGTCTCCGGGACGCGCATCCAGATGTCACCCGTCGCCATGGCGCAAGCGATGTCGGTCGAGCCCATCCCAGTGGAGAAGGCGCCGAGAGCCCCGTAGGTGCAGGTGTGGGAATCGGCCCCGACGACAACATCCCCAGGCAGGACGAGCCCCTGCTCGGGGAGGAGGACGTGCTCGATCCCCATCTTTCCCACCTCGAAGTAGTGGGAGATCTCCTGATCGCGGGCGAAGTTACGCATCAGCGCGCACTGGGTAGCCGACTTGATGTCCTTGTTCGGGGCGAAGTGATCGGGGACGAGGACGACGCTCTCCTTGTTGAACACATGCCCTGTCCCGATCTTCTCGAACTCCCGAATCGCGATCGGTGCGGTGACGTCGTTTGCCAGAATGACGTCGACGCGTACCTGTGCGAACTCGCCTGGGCGGACCGGATCATCCGTGTGCGCTGAGAGGATCTTCTCTGCTAGCGTCTGTCCCATCTGGTTGTCGTCCCTTTCATCTCGCGCATAGCGGCCAGGGCCGCTCCGTCCCAATTGAGGGCCCACGCCCGGTTATCTTCGCGCTCCTGCTCCCTTCCTTCCGGATTGAGCTGCCGTTCCTTTTCATCCGCTGACTGTCTGTTCATCCTTCCTCCAATCTTTGCTTGTTAGTAGTCGGTTCAGCGCGCTCAGATATGCTTTTGCGCTCGCCACGATGATGTCTGTGTCCGCGCCGTAGCCGCGGAAGACGCGCGTTCCGTTTGTGGTGCGCACGCTGACCTCCCCCTGGGCGTCGATCCCTGAGGTGATCGCGTGCACGTCGTACTCCAACAGTCTTGCACTTGCCGGTACGATCGCATCGATCGCCCGGTAGGTGGCATCGACCGGCCCCGCACCGACGGCGGCGCGTATGTGCTCCTCGCCGTCCGGGCCGGAGAGCTTCACCGTCGCCGTGGGCATCCCCGACCTTCCAGCGACCACCTGTAGGTCGACGAGCCGGTACACCTCGCGCGGGCGATAGAACAGGTCGGCGATGAGCGCCTCCAGATCGGCGTCGGTCACCTCACGCTTCTTATCCCCCAGCTCCTTGAAGCGATCGAACGCTGCCTCTAGCCTCTCGGGATCGAGCTCGTAGCCCATCTGCGCCAGTCGCTCGCGCAGCGCGTGCCTTCCGGAGTGCTTGCCGAGGACGAGCCTCGACTCGGAAAGGCCCACGTCCTCTGGGCGCATGATCTCGTAGGTGCTGCGATGCTTGAGGAGTCCGTCCTGATGGATTCCGGCTTCGTGAGCAAACGCATTCGCCCCGACGATCGCCTTGTTCACCTGCACCGGGATCCCGGTGAGGTTACACACCAAGCGGCTAGCACGAGCGATCTGCGATGGATCAACCGTGGTGTGCAGTCTGTATGCGTCCTCGCGGGTACGCAGGGCCATCACCACTTCCTCTAGTGCCGCGTTCCCGGCCCGCTCGCCTATGCCATTTATCGTTACCTCGGCCTGGCGCGCCCCGGCCAGAAGTCCCGCCAGGGTATTCGCTGTCGCCATGCCGAGGTCGTCGTGGCAGTGGACGGAGATGATTGTTCGCTCGATGTCGGGGACGTTTTTCACAATCCCTCGGATCAAATCGCCGAACTCACCCGGCGTCATGTAGCCGACGGTGTCGGGGACGTTGATCACGCTCGCCCCGGCCTTGACCGCAGCGGCGATCACCTCGTGCAGAAACTGCGGGTCGGAGCGGGTTGCGTCCTCGGGGGAGAACTCGATCTCCTCGCAGTACTCTCTGGCGTAGGCGACCATATCTCGGACTTGACTCAACACCTGTTCCCGATCCATGCGCAGCTTGTCGCGCATGTGAATGTCCGAGGTGGCGATGAACACGTGAATGCGAGGATGATCGGCGAACTTCACCCCCTCCCAGGCCTGATCGATATCCGCGCGCACCGCACGCGCCAGGGCGCAGATGGCGGGGGCGTTCGGCAAGTCGCTGAGCGCTTCTGCCACCTGTTGCACGGCGCGCAGGTCGTCTGGTGAGGCGGCGGGGAAGCCGGCCTCGATCACATCGACTTGCAAGCGCGCCAGCTGCCGCGCGAGCTTCACCTTCTCGGGGATGCTCAATGAGGCCCCGGGGGACTGTTCCCCGTCGCGCAGGGTGGTATCGAAGATGAGGACGTTCCCTGGTGCGTCCATCACTGTTCCTTCTTCCCCCACTTCTCCGGTCGAAGGCTGCGTACAGCCGCACCAGCGCGCCACATCTCAGATTGCTCAATCTGCCGCAATTCCTCAGCTAGTTTCTCTTTGTAATCGGGGGCGCTGTTCGCCTCGAGCGTGATCCTCGCCTCCTCGCCTGTGACGACGCTTTCATACAGATCATCGAAGACCGGCGCGACAGCATCGCGGAATCTTCCCTTCCAATCGAGGGCTCCTCGCTGCGCAGTGGTGCTGCAGTTTGCGTACATCCAGTCCATCCCGTTCTCCGCCACCAGGCGGATCAGGCTCTGGGTCAGCTCCTCCACCGTCTCGTTGAACGCCTCGCTCGGGGAGTGCCCGTTCTTCCGCAATACCGCGTATTGCGCCTCCATGATCCCGGCGAGGGCACCCATCAGGACGCCCCTCTCTCCGGTGAGGTCGCTGTACACCTCGTTCTTGAACGTGGTCGGGAAGAGGTAGCCCGATCCGATGGCGATCCCCAGGGCGAGGGTGCGCTCGCGGGCGCGGCCGGTATGGTCGTGATCGACGGCGTAGCTTGAATTGATCCCGCTTCCGGAAAGGAAGTTCTTCCGCACGCTCGTCCCCGAGCCCTTGGGGGCGACGAGGATGACATCCACAAAATCGGGCGGGACGACCCCTGTCTGATCGGCGTAGGTGATGGCAAAGCCGTGCGAGAAATAGAGTGCGTCACCCTCTTTCAAGTGTGGTTTTACTTTTGGCCACAGGATGACCTGCGCGGCATCCGAGACGAGGTACTGCACGATCGTCGCCCGCTCCACCGCCTCCTCGAACGGGAACAGCGTCTCTCCAGGGACCCAACCATCGGCGATCGCCTTCTCCCACGAGCGCTTACGATCCGGATCACCACCGACGATTACGTGTATCCCGTTCTCGCGCATGTTGAGAGACTGCGCCGGACCCTGCACGCCGTAGCCGAGGACCGCCACTACCTCGTCTTTCAGCACTTCACGGGCATGCTCAAGGGGGAACTCTTCCCGCGTCACTACGTCCTCAACCACACCGCCAAAATCGATCTTCATTTGTACTCTCCTTTGTTAGTAGTCTTTCCGCGCACCATAGCCACCCGGCCGGTGCGCACCATCTCCACGATCCCAAACGGCCGCAGTACATCGACCAGACTGTCCACCTTCTCCTCCGTCCCGGTCGCCTCAACGATCAGCGTCTCCACGCCAACATCGACCACCCGCGCGCGGAACGTATCCACGATCTGCATTAGCTCCGCTCGAGTCCGGCTGTCCGGTGTCTCCACCTTGATCAGGGCGACATCACGCGTCACCGCCGGTAACTCCGAGATGTCTTCCACCCGGATCACGTTCACCAGCTTCTGTAGGTTCTGCGCCACCTTCTCCGCGTCGGTGCGCGTGGAATCGACGACGATCGTCATGCGAGACACATCCGGTTCCTCGGTATGGCCGACGGTGAGGCTCTCGATGTTGAACGCTCGCCGACGAAACAGGCTGGCAACGCGGTTTAGCACCCCTGGCTTATCCTCGACGCGTGCGATCAGCGTTCGCTTCATCGCTCACCTACCTTTGTCTGATGGGGTCTGCGGATCATCTCGTGCAGCGCTGCGCCTGAAGGGACCATCGGGTAGACGTTTCCGCCCTCTCCCTCCCCCACCACCTGAAAATCGATCAGCGCCGGGCCGGAGTGCTTTCTCGCCTCATCGATCGCACTGCGTGCACCATCCAGATCCTTGGCGCGCCAGGCGCGAATTCCGTACGCCTCGGCCAGCTTGACGAAATCGGGGTTGGCAAGGTGCGTCGACTCGTAGTTCTTGTCATAGAACATCTCCTGCCACTGGCGCACCATCCCCAGGTATCCGTTGTCGCACAGAGCGATCTTTATCGGGAGCTCCTCCTGCACAACGGTCGCCAGCTCCTGCACCGTCATCTGGATACCTCCGTCCCCAACAATCGCCCACACCTCGGCATTGGGACACGCCATCTGGGCCCCGATCGCCGCCGGCAGGCCGAAGCCCATCGTCCCCAATCCGCCGGATGTGATGAACGCGTTCGGGTGATCAAATCGGTAGTACTGGGCGGCCCACATCTGGTGTTGGCCAACATCCGTCACCACGATCGCCTTCCCGCCAGTTGCGGTGCTCATGGCGTCGATTAGGTGCGGAACGGTGAGCCTCCCGTTGCTCGGCCGATGGACCACGTCGACCTTCCTTGAGTCCTCCAGCCAGTCTCGAAACTCGGTCCGCCACTGGGGCCTTTCTCGCCGAGTGACAAGTGGTATGAGAGTCGAAAGGGCCTGCTTGATGTCGGCGCGAACGGCGACGTCGACCGGGATGAGCTTGTTGAGCTCTGCCGCATCCATGTCGATGTGCACCTTGCGGGCGTGCGGGGCGTAGCGGCTGAGGTCACCGGTAACGCGGTCATCGAACCGCATTCCAAGAGCGATCAACAGGTCCGCCTCCTGGATGGCATTGTTTGCCTGCGCATCACCGTGCATCCCCATCATCCCCAGATAGAGCGGGTGTGAGGCGGGGAACCCCCCCTTGCCAAGGAGCGTTACTGTAACTGGACAATCGATCATCTCAGCAAACTCGCGAAGGGCGCTCTCCGCCTTGGACATGGAGACGCCGTGGCCAGCGAGGATCACCGGCCTCTGTGAGGAATCTATGAGCTTGGCAGCGCGCGCGATCGCCTCCGTCTGGTCGACGGCTTTGATGTAGGCGTGTCCGGGCAAGCGCACTTCCGACTCAGGGGGCACGAATTCCGTTTCCGCCTGCTGTACATCCTTTGGTAGGTCGATCAGAACAGGCCCCGGACGGCCATGGCTCGCCAGGTAGAACGCCTCGTGGATCACGGAGGCGAGATCGCCGACGTCGGTGACCAGGTAGTTGTGCTTGGTGATCGGCAGGGTGATCCCGGTGATGTCCGTCTCCTGGAACGCGTCTGTTCCGATCAGTGAACTTGCCACCTGCCCGGTGATGCAGACGATCGGCGAGGAGTCCATCATCGCAGTGGCGATCCCGGTGACCAGGTTCGTCGCTCCAGGTCCGGATGTGGCTATCGCCACCCCGACCCTGCCGGATGCGCGGGCGTATCCGTCAGCGGCGTGCGCCGCTCCCTGCTCGTGGCGAACAAGGACATGGTGAATCCCGTATTCGCTCAGCGGATGATAGGTGTGCATGATCGCACCGCCGGGGATACCAAAGACTACCTCCACCCCCTCACGGTGCAGCATCTCCCACACAATCTGCGCTCCGGTCAGTCTCATTGCTTCCTCCTTACGCAAGCAAAAAATAAGGGCCGCCCGGTTGGACGGCCCTTTTGAGGCATTTTTATGGTGGTTTCGTCCAATCCGCTAAGGCCCACCCCCGATAATGACCAGGGTAATAACCAGGACCAGCAGGACGGAAACCACACTAAACTTCTTCACTAAAATAAAACCTCCAATAATCTATCGGCACCATAACACGAATTGGCTCGCTTGTCAAGGGCAACGATCTTCCGATATGCGGCTTGCATAACGCACCCCTCGTCTCTGGCGATCGCGTCGGTGAACGGGGCACTGCAACAGATAAAGACTGAGCGCCGCACGAGATGCACGGCGCTCCAGCATACTTCAAACGGGCAGGCAGTTTTCAGCTGTTGTCTGCTGTGATGATGAACTTGTCCTTGAATGTGCGATTCCATTCATCAAGCCCACCGAGGAGGCTCTTCGCCTCTGGGAAACCGTTCTTGTTGAGCATCTGCGCTGCCTGATCGCTCAACTTCCCGTCTTGATCGTAGAGGATGATCAGCACACCGGTGGGAAGGCGATCCGTCCAGTCGCTCAGCTCGGCGTAGGGGATGTTTATCGCTCCGAGAAGGTGCGACTGCGCGTACAGATCGGGATCACGCAGGTCGACTAGCAGGTAGAACAGGTAGTTCAGGTCTCCACATGCGATGTTGTACTGCCGCGCTTTGTTGACGGTTCCCTTCAGCTGCAGGACAAGCTTCGGGGTCGCTGGGTCGTTCGATTCCACGTAGATCATCTTTGTGACGGTTCGGCCTCCGTAGCCCACGGTGTCGAATATGGCGTTCAGATTCACCGACTCTCCCGGGACGAGGCTCTTCTTTGCCAGATCAGTCGTTGTGCAGCCGCAGCTCGTTCGCACGCTGTTGATCGCGAGTGTCTGATCGCCCGCGTTGGTGAGGACGAAGGTGTGCGTCACCACCACCCCTTCCAGCACGGTGCCGAATTCATAGATATTGCTATCCACAGTGATCTGCGGTGCAGCAAGTGCCGCCACCGTGCTCAACACCAGTAGTAGCGCAAGGCTTACAACGATTCTCTTCATTCTTCTCCTCCTGTAGGTTCTTCTTCTGTTTGACGCAAGATGTCCTTTATCTCTTCCACACTCAGAGCCTTCCCCTGTGATCTCACCTTCCCGTCTATGACTATCGCTGGTAATCGGGTCACTCCACGCTCCTGCGCCTCGCCGATGTCATTGGAATTAACGACGCGCGCTTCCAGGCCCAGCTCGCTGATCGCCTGCAAGATGCTATTGTTCGGCGTTGCGCATGTTGGGCACCCCATCGGGCAGCTCGCTCCAAAACTCTCTATCTTCTTCAAGCTGACTCACCTTCTTTCACGACTCCCAGAGATCAATGCTTATTATGGCATACGTAGGCAGCTACCTGCAACATGAAGCTCAGCTGAGACAGGGCAGTCTGGAACGATACTTTGCAGACAGAAGTTGAATTACCGTGCACCTTCGGTGTACAGTATCGCAGTAACGGTCTAGAACAGTCTCTTACGGCAACATGCAAGCTAGATAAGGAGGGAACCGTGCCCCGTAGTCAAGTTACAAACTATCTCCGGCCATCGTCGCCGGAGGAGGCGCTAACCCTGTTGCGCGATGGCGGCAAGTCCGCCCGTTACGTCGCTGGGGGGGCAGATGTCGCCCGTACCCTGCCAAGCGATGTGACGACATTGATCGATCTCTGTGCCATGAACCTGTCTTCGATTGAAGAACGGCCGGATGGCATCGTGATCGGCGCAACAGCAACGCTGAGCGAAGTGTTGGAGAATGGATCCGTCGCTGGAGTGTGCGACGGGGTGATCGTAGATATGATGCGCAAGGTCGGATCGCCCCTGCTGCGCAACATCGCAACCATCGGTGGTACGCTGGCAAGCGCGCACTCGTGGTCGGATGTGATCCCTCTCTTCCTCGTGCTCAACGCGCAAGTGACCTTCTACAACGGGGAATACCGAACCTTGAGCCTGGCTGATGCGTATGCTGCGCGCGAGGAGCTCGCCGACTCGATCATAACGAGCGTAACGATCCCCACATCGACCGCCGGTGATTACGCGGCGTTCCAGAAGTTCAGCCGTACGGCCTATGACATCGCCCTGTTGAACTGCGCAGCCTACCTACACATCGATGATGGTCGCTGCAGCGAGGTGCGCATCGCTGCTGGGGGGACCCCGCGGCTCGGTGAGCGGTTGCCGCAAGCAGAAGGGGTGCTGCGTGGAGAGGCATTGAACACAGATACGATCGAGAGGGCAGCGCGGGTGGCACGCGATACCACGAAGACGGCGGACGATCGGCGGGCAAGCGGCGAGTACCGCAAGGATCTGGTCTACGCTGGGGTGAAGCGCTGTCTGGAAGGGATCGCGGGGAAGGTGGAAGCATGACGATGATCGATATCACTCTGACTGTCAATGGGGAGAAACGTCAATTTGCAGTGAGCCCCGCGGGGAGACGCTCCTTGAACTGCTGCGGCGAGGGCTACAAGAGCGTGAAGAAGGGGTGCGAATCGGGCGACTGCGGTGCGTGCACGGTCGTTTTGAACGGCCGGGCTGTGACATCGTGCATCGTCTTCGCCGCCAAGGCCGACGGAGGTACCGTCCTCACGGCGGAGGGACTGGAGACGGACGGCAAGCTCCACCCGATCCAGGAGGCGTTCCTCGAAGAAGGGGCGGTGCAGTGCGGTTACTGCACTCCAGGGATGGAGATGGCGACCTACGACCTGTTGAACAGAAATCCTGACCCGAGCGCGCTTGAGATAAAGGAGGCGCTCTCCGGTAACCTCTGTCGCTGCACCGGTTACGTCAAGCAGGTGAAGGCGGTCAAGACCGCGGCCAAGAAGATCGCAGGGGAGGCGAAGTGATGGAAGAGAAGAAGCGGAATTTCGCCACCGTCGGCAAGAGCGAGATGAAGGTGGACGGCCGCGGGCTGGTCACGGGAAAGCCACTGTTCACGGCCGATATCGACCTTCCCGGCACCCTGTACGTCAAGATCCTGCGCAGTCCACACGCGCACGCTCGTATCGTCTCCATCGACACACGTGAGGCGGAAGCGATGCCCGGCGTCGCCCTGGTGCTGACGCACAAGAACACGCCGAGCACGCGCTACACCACCGCTGGGCAGGGGTTCCCGGAGCCGTCCCCGTACGATACGCGCATGTTCGATACGGAAGTGCGTTTCGTCGGTGATCGGGTTGCCGCCGTCGCCGCGGACACACCGGAGATTGCGGAGGCAGCGCTTGGGAAGATCAAGGTGACCTACGAGAAGCTGCCGGCGGTCCTGTCGATCGACGACGCCCTCGCCGAGGGGGCGCCCGTGGTCCATTCAGAGGAGGATTCCACTGGAATCTACGACGCCAAGCGTAACATCGTCGCCAACATCAACATCCTGGCCGGTGACGTCGAGCGCGGCTTCGCCGAGTCGGACGTGATCGTGGAGACGACGTGCGAGACGCAGTACGCGCAGCATACGCCGATCGAGCCGCATGTTGTGTTGAGCTACCTGGCACCGGACGATCGCCTTGTGCTACGCACGAGCACGCAGGTTCCGTTTCACGTGCGGCGGATCGTCGCCTACGCGCTAGGGATCCCTGTGCACCAGATCCGCGTGATCAAACCACGGGTCGGCGGTGGCTTCGGTACGAAGCAGGAGATCATCCTGGAAGTGGTCGCCGCATTCATCACCCTGCGCACGCGCCGACCGGCGCTTCTTGAGATGACGCGCGAGGAGGAGTTCGTCTCCTCACGCACGCGCCACCCGATGCGCGTTAGAGTGAAGCTGGGAGCAAAGAAGGACGGGGTGTTGAACGCCCTGGAGATGGAAGGCATCTCCAACACCGGCGCCTACGGGAGCCACGGGCTGACCGTCCTTTCCAATACTGGATCGAAGACGCTCCCTCTGTACAACAAGGCTCCAAACGTGCACTTCTACGGCAAGGCCGTGTACACGAACCTCCCCGTCCCCGGAGCCTATCGCGGCTACGGCGCGACCCAGGGCTACTTCCCGCTCGAGGTGGCGATGGATGAGCTGGCGGAGAAGCTGGGGATCGACCCGGTTGAGCTGCGCCGGATGAATCACATCAGGGCCGGCGAGACCTCGCCGATATTCGTCAAGCTTGGCGAGGGGCGCGAAGGTGTTGAGCAGGTGATCGACAGCTGCGAGCTGGAGAGATGCATCGATATCGGTGCCCAGCGGATCGGCTGGGCGGAGAAGCACGGAAAGAGGATACGCGAGGGCTCGTGGGTGCACGGTCTCGGGATGTCGGTACACATGCAGGGATCGGGGATCCCGGAGATCGACATGGGTGCGGCGACGATCAAGATGAACGAGGACGGCTCGTTCAACCTCCTCATCGGTGCCACCGACCTGGGAACCGGGTCGGACACGATCCTTGGTCAGATCGCGGCCGAGGTCCTCGGTGTTCCGCTCGAAAAGATCATCGTCTACTCCTCGGACACAGACATGACCCCGTTCGATGTCGGGGCCTATGCCTCCTCGACCACCTACG
>JAGGSM010000259.1 GCA_021159105.1 Candidatus Bipolaricaulota bacterium | reverse complement strand
GGGAGCTCGACCGGCTCCATCATCTGCCCGAGCATCCCGTCGGCGAGGATCATCACCGGCGTGCGGTACTTGTCGGCAAGATCGAAGGCGAGCATCGTCAACGTCCCCGCTTCCGGGACCGTGGACGGCCCGAGGACGATCATGTGGTAATCGCCGTGGCCGCCCCCCTTTGTCGCCTGGAAGTAGTCGCACTGCGAGGGGGCGATGTCTCCCAGCCCCGGTCCCCCGCGCACGACATTGACGATCACCGCGGGAAGGCTCGAACCGGCGAGGTAGGAGATCCCCTCCTGCTTCAGGCTGATGCCTGGAGATGAGGAGGAGGTCATCGTCCTCACCCCAACTGATGCGGCTCCGTAGACCATGCTGATCGCCGCCAGCTCACTCTCCGCCTGTACGAACGTGCGCCCAAGCTTGGGCATGTTCTCCGCCATGTGTTCAAGAAGCTCGGCTTGCGGGGTGATTGGGTAGGCGAAGTAGCACTGGCACCCAGCGCGTATCGCTGCCTCCGCGATCACCTCGTTCCCTCTCATCAGAACCTTCTCTCCCATCATCCCCTCCTAAAGAAGCATTCCAAACAGGCCCTAGGCAGCGACCTTCTCTCTGTACACCTCGATAGCGATATCGGGACAGGTGAGAGCGCAGGAGGCGCATCCGATGCAGTCATCCGGCCGCGCCACACCGACTACGGTGTAACCACTGCGATTGATCTCACTGGAAAAAGCGAGCACCTGTTTTGGGCAAGCTGCAATACACAATCCACATCCCTTGCAGCGCTCCTTGTCGATCACAACCATCCCTCTTGGCATGGAGACCTCCGTACTAGTGCTTGTCATAGAATTCGTCGCTTAAGCGCTTGCCGCGGTTCTTGCGCAGGCGCGCGAGCCCCTGTTCAGCCTTAGCGATCCACTCCTTCATCCTCTCCTCGATCGATGCTTCCTCTTTGGGCGAGGAGCGAGCTGCGCTGCCGCCTGTCGCACCGTTCCTGGCCGCGCTGCTCGGAGTGTGATTGGTCAGTACTTCGTTCAGTCGAGCGAACTCCTGGTCGAACTTGTTGGGAGCCTTTCCCATTTGTCTTTCTGCGATGGACAGGGAGTAGCTGCCGTCGTCCCGCTTCGCGGCGATGAGGACCCGCACCTGAGCACCAGAAGAAAACTGCTCCATCATCGCTTCGAGCGATAATGAAGCAGAAGCAGGCACGAGGCCTCTGTCCCGATCGGATAGGGAGACAATAAGCCCCCTCTCCGTCACCTCGACGATCTTCCCGATGATCGTCTTTCCTATCTCAAACGGCATCTAACCACCCGCCCGGAATCTGCGTGCGGTCGACTGACGGGATCACTGCTGACGCGTCAGACGACCTTCTTAACCTTGCCCGATTTGATGCAACGGGTGCACGCGTTGATCCATACCTTCTTCCCGTCCACGTAAGCGTGCACCCGCTGGATGTTCGGCATCCGCACGCGCCTCGTGTGGCGCATCGAATGGCTCACCTGGTTCCCCGCTGAGGGCCTCTTTCCACAAATATCGCACACTTGAGACATCGATCTCACCTCTCCTAAGATTGCTCAATCCCCTGCAGGGTCGCTTTCCCACCCGTTGGGGCGTACTTCTTACGAATCTTCTTGATACACTGTCCGCTTGCTGCGGGGTTGTTTACTCATCCTCGCCAGTACTGGCTCGACATACGCTGGCTCGAGATCGTACAGCTGATCATGGGAGAAACGCTTCATTGCCAGCTTTGCCACCGCGGCCGCAGCAAAGCGATCGGTGCCATCGTCCACGAACTGAACGAAGGGACTCCCCTTCAGACGATCACGAAGCTTCTTTGCGCCGCTTCCGACCACCAGCACGCGCTTACCATCAGCGCGGACCCTCTCCACGATCTCATCGCCGGACATGACCCCGGCTGATTGCAGCGGACGATCCCCGATGAACCACTGAGCGTAGTACAGGTCGCGCCGATTCTCTATCGCTACGCATACCCGTCCATCCGCTGCTGTCTGTTCTCGGTACAGAGTCCAGCTATCGACACCAGCGAGCGGGATCCCTGCCGCTTGGCAGATTCCCTTCGCCGTCGCCAGACCGATCCTAAGACCGGTGAATGACCCAGGGCCAGTGTTAACGCCAACGAGATCGATCGCTTGTATTCCAACTTTGCACTCGCCAAGCGCTCTCTCGATCAACGGCAGAAGCTCCTCTGCATGCTGCAGAGGAGATGCAATCATCGCTTCTGTGAGTGTCTCGTCGTCCCTGCAGACGGCTACTCCGCCACCAGAAGCGGACGTGTCTATGCCCAGGGTTATCATTTGATACCAATGGTAATTCCGCACGGGCCTCTTTTCAAGTAGCGATCAGCCCTTGCGGTCGGTTCTCCTGTGCGAGCATGGAGCGAGCCAGTTGGATGTCGCGGCCTATTTGATCCTGAAGCTGGGAAAGGTTCGCAAAGCGCCTATCCTCGCGCAGCTTTCGCTGCAGGTGCACATGCATGGTCCTTCCGTACAGCTCCCCCACAGCAAGGTGCCCTTCCTCACCCGTGTCAGATCGAGCGAACAGGTGCACCTCGCAGCGATGCTCGCTCCCGCGCAGGGTTGGGCGCTTGCCCACGTACAGCAGGCCCGGTGATCTACTCGTGTCCCAAGACGCGTGCACGAGATAGATTCCGTCCTTCGGTAGGAGAACGCTCTGATCAACGGATAGATTGGCGGTGGGGTAGCCAAGCTCGCTTCCCAGACGATCCCCGGTTGTAACCTTGCCAACGAGGAGCGGTGGCCTTCCAAGGAGAGTGGATGCCTCAGACACGTTCCCTTCGCGGATCAGCCCGCGGATGCGAGTGCTGCTGACGGGCTTGCCCCCGACGATGAAGGGAGGGACAGCGATGACCTCGACTGATCCACCGCTGCAGATCTCCCGCAGCAGTGCGACATCTCCGCTGCGGTCGCGTCCGAAGCGGAAGCCCTCGCCAACGACGATCGCTCTTGCCTGCAGCTTCTGGAGGAGAATTTGTGTCACAAACTCTTGTGCAGAGATATGTGCCACTTCCTTGAACCTGGCCCTCTCCACCCGCTCGACGTAGCGCTCAAGCAGGCCCACCTTTGTCTCCTCAGGGAGGAGGAGGCCACGTGTTTCACCCTTGACCGCGAGACGCGGCGGGAAGACGAAGGCGTATGCTACCCGCTTGAGCCCTTCTGTGCGGGCTATCTCTCCGAGTCTCGCCAGGATGGCTTGATGCCCCCGATGCACACCATCGAACGTCCCGATCGTGACAGCGGCTCTCTGCTCGATTGTCTTGGCCATGATATGAAGATGGTAACAGAATAGGGATCATCTATCAGCAGGTGAGGGTGGTTGACCATTGGCAGCGCCCTCCTGTAAGATGTACTCACAATGCCAACCGAGCGAATCATTGGAGTGCAAGCATCAGACGAGCCTTCTTTCGTCAACCTCCGCCCCGGGCGGCTGGACGAGTTCATCGGCCAGGAGGAGATCAAGGAGAAGCTGCACATCTACATCACTGCCGCGCAGGGGCGGGAGGAGCCGCTCGACCACGTCCTCCTGCACGGACCGCCTGGTCTTGGAAAGACGACCCTGGCCCAGATCATCGCCTCCGAGATGGGGGTGAACATCCGCACCAGCTCCGGCCCGGCGATCGAGAAGGCGGGCGACCTCGCCTCGATCCTCACTAACCTGAAGCCGCACGACGTCTTCTTCATCGACGAGATCCACCGCCTGCGCAGGAACGTGGAGGAGATCCTCTACCCGGCGATGGAGGACTATAAGATCGACATCATCCTCGGAGAGGGCCCGAACGCGCAGTCGCTGCGCATCGATCTCCCCCCGTTCACCCTCATCGGGGCGACCACCCGCGCCGGCCTGATATCGGCGCCGATGCGCGATCGGTTCGAGGTCGCCTTTCGCCTGGAGTTCTACAAGATAGAGGAGCTGCAGAAGATCATCATCCGCGCGGGGGAGCTCCTCGGGATCGAGGTTACAGAGGATGGTGCGCGCGAGCTGGCCAGCCGCTCGCGGGGTACGCCGCGCATAGCAGTACGCCTCCTCCGCCGGACGCGCGACGTTGCCCAGGTAAGAGGGGCGAAGAGGATCGATCAGGGTATAGCGAAGAGATCACTGGAGTTACTGAGAATCGACGAGGTCGGCCTCGATACCCTCGATCGCGCCCTACTTCAGGCCATTGTGGTCAAGTTCGGCGGCGGTCCTGTGGGCCTCGACACCCTGGCAGCCTCTCTGTCAGAAGAGAGGGACACGCTCACGGACATGGTGGAGCCGTATCTGCTGCAGGAGGGGTTCATTCAGCGCACGCCGCAGGGACGCATCGCTACCGAGCGCGCCTACAAACACCTGGGGAAGGAACAGGTGGACCGGCTCTTCTAGTCGGCGCTCAGGCGCTTGTACAGCTCCTTGATGTTTTCGAGGAACTCACGCACTACCCCAAAGAACCTGCGCCAATCGTAGAGGAGAGCCAACACGATCCATGCGATGTAAATGTAGGCGGCACGCGGGGCGCGAAAATATGCGACGATGAGCGGAAGGGCGACGATGGGAAAGGCAAAGGACATGGTGACCGACTTCGACTGGAAGACGACGATGAACAACGAAGCCACAGCTACGTAGATCGCTGCTGGGAGGAGGGGGACAAACCCGGTCATCACCAGGTAGCAGAGAGCGGCAAAGACCATCAGCATGTCGAAGGCGAACTCGTGCTCTCCGATCCAGGTCGGCGTCTTGTTCTGGCGACGGGCCAGGCGACCATCGAGGATGTCAGTAGTCCACCCGATCATCGTGAGAAAGATCACCCACCCGAGGGCGCTCGGGCCAAGGAAACCAAGCGCCACTATGATCACAGCGATCGCTCCCCGCGATGCGGTAAGGATGTCTGGAGCCCTAGTCATCTTGCTTCACCATACAAGCATTATAGTCCTTTCGCCCATACTGTGGCAAATGCCAGGACTACCGCCGCCTATCCAACTGCCCGGCTGGCCTATGAGTTGAAGATCGTGCCCAATCCTCTGCCACGCGCCTCTTCGAGAGCGAGATGAGCGATCGCCGTATCCTGGACACCGACACCGGTAAGATCGCACACGCTGATCTGTTCATCTCTCTGTCTTCCGGGATGGCGACCGAGGACCAGCTCTCCCAGCTCGATGATCGGAGTCGCCTCATTCACGATCCCCGCGGCAAGGGCGTGCTGCAACTCGCCGATCTTGAAGCACTGCGACTTTCGATCGCAAGCGACCACATCCGCAGAAGAGAATACATCCGGGTACAGCTCCTGCTTTCCCGGGGCATCCGATCCCATTGCTGTTATGTGTAGCCCGGGGTGCATCCACTCGGCCCTGAGGTAGGGCTCATGCGATGGGGTGGTGGTGACGACGATGTCGCTACCCCTCACCACCTGCTCCGCGCTCTCTTTCGCGACAACATCGATCCCCAGATCGGAGCGCATCTCACGTGCGTACCTGGAGACGTGCTCCTCGGTGATCCCGTAGACCAAGAGCCGCGTGAACCTTCGCACCAGCGCCAGTGCCCGCACCTGATAGCGCGCCTGCGCCCCTGAGCCGATCACCCCCACCGTGTCGACATCCTCTCTGGCGAGATAGCGCGCCGCCAGCGCTCCTGCCGCTGCGGTGCGCACATCGGTCAGATAACCATTATCGAGCAAGAGAGCCTGAGGAAAGCCGGTCTTAGAACTCAGCATCACCATCATCCCGCTCCCCGTTGGAAGGCTCAAGCGGGAATTGCCGTAGAATCCGGAGGCTATCTTCACCGCGATGCTCTCCAACCCGCTGATGTAGGCGCTCTTCACATCGATCTCGCCGTTATTCTCTTCGACTGGTAGGGCGAGGACCGGCGGAACGACCGCCTCCCCCGTGCCCAGCTTGGCAAAGCCGTTTCCGACAGCCTCGATCGCCCGACCATCGAGCGCAACGCACTGCCTGATCTCAGCCTCCCTCAGCACGCGCATTTCCATCCCGAACCTCCTTTCTAGGACTTGATAACACCTAAGAGCACCTGCAGGTCCACGTTCCCCCCGCTCAGGACAGCGACGACCGGCCCGGTGAGCCCCACGATCTTGTGGCCAAGCAGGGCAGCGATCACCACTGCCCCCGCGCCCTCGACGACGAGGTGGTGCTCTTCAAGCGCGAACCTCATCGCAGCGGCGATCTCCCCCTCGGATACGAGGATCGCATCATCGACGTAGCGCTGACAGAGGTCGAACGTGTAGCGATTGCCAAGGGGGATCCCTCCAGCGAGGCCGTCGGCGAGTGTAGGTTCTTCCGTTATCTCGACGATACGCCCGGCGCGCAGGCTCTGAGCCATCGCCGCCCCCCTCTCCATCGATACGCCGATCAGGCGGATGCTCGGGTCCGCGATCTTGATCGCAACTGCGATCCCGGAGATCAGCCCTCCACCGGACATGGGGACGAGTACCGTCTTCACATCGGGGAGGTCCTCCAGTATCTCCAATCCGGCTGTCCCCTGGCCGGCTATGACGTAGGGATCGTCGAACGGGTCGATCCGCACGAGTCCCTTCTCGCGCTGCATCCGCAAGGAAACTTCCTCCGCCTCATCGTAGGTCCTTCCCTGCACCACAAGGCGGGCGCCATTGGTCCGTATCGCGTCGAGCTTGTTCTGCGGAACGCTTTCCGAGACGCAGATTGTCGCCTCGATCCCCAGACGCCCGGCGATGTAGGAGACGGCACGGCCGTGGTTGCCGCTCGATACGGCGATGATCCCTCGCGCTCGCTCCTCATCGCTCAGACTAAGGATCCTGTTCGTCGCTCCCCGCAGCTTGAACGAACCGGTTGCCTGCAGGCACTCCGCCTTCAGCATGACCTGCGCGTCGCTCTGCTCGCTCAGCCTGTGTGACTCGATGAGCGGCGTGTGCCTGACAAACGAGTCTATCCTGCGGCGCGCCATGAAGATGTCGCTTAGTTTGATGGTATTACCTGGCATCCGTCCCCCTTGCTCGGGATCGAAGCTCGTCCAGTGTCTCACCGATCAGTGAAAGCGCAGCGATCAGCTTCTCCCCTTCTTCCCCGTAGCCCAGCCGCAGGTGATGGTCCATGTTGTAGGCGTCCCCGGGGATCGTCAGCACACTCTTCTCGCGGAGAAGCTTTCTCGATAGCTCGCTTGAGTTGATCTCAAGGTTGTAGCGCAGGAAGGACATCGCGCCGGCGCGCGGGGGGATCAGGCTCAGCAGGTCAGCGTGCCTATCGACCCATCCCCGCAGGATGGCCAGGTTTTCGTTCAACACGTCCTGGCTGCGATTAAGGATGCGCTCCCGCATCCCCGGTTCGAGAGCGAGGGAGGCCAAATAGTAGCTGAGCGTGCCAGCGGTGATCGTGGTGTAATCGTGGTAGGACCAAGCATGCTCGATGAAGTCCTTAGGCCCGACGATCCAGCCGATGCGCAGGCCGGGGAGGCCGAACGCCTTCGACAGGCCAGAGATGGCGAGTACCTTGTCGTAGCGCCCCCAGAAGGACGGGGTGCGCACGCGATCGAGCTCGGCTCCGCGGTAGACCTCATCAGCGAGGATCCAGGCGCCAGCCCTGCTTGCCAGCTCAACGATCCTCTCCATCGCCTCATCGCTCAGCACCGCTCCAGTCGGGTTGTTCGGGTTACAGAGCGCGATCATCCTGGTCTTTGAGGAGACATCTTCCGCCAACCGATCGAGGTCGGGGGCCCAGCTCAGGTCCTCCTGCAGGTACATCGGCTTCACATTGGCGCCAAGTGAGCGCGCGATCCCGTAGATCTGCATGTAGTTTGGGAGCATGCACACCATCTCGTCCCCGGCATTGAGGGTGCTCCAGGTTGAGATGAAGTTCGCCTCGGCAGTACCGTTGGTGACGAGGATGTTGTCTATGTCGCAGGAGGGATAGAGCAGGCTGATCCGTTCGCGAAGCTGCTGCGGGCCGTTCGTCTGGGCGTAGCCCAAGGCTAGATCCATAATCTCACGTGATCCATCCTCCCCCATCAGATCGCGCACATGAAGAGGGTGCACCCCGCTATCGGACAGATTGTACTTCACGCGGTGTTCCCACTCCGATTGAATTCTCTCCAGCTCGAATCGCTCGATGAACATATCCAGCTCCTCCTCTTCTCGGATAGCGCAAATGGTCTTCGCGCTCTGCTGGAAGTATACTCCCGAAGCACGGTGGTGTGACAGCCTGCGGCTGTAAAGACACGCGAGGTGGTCTAACAACGTGTGGATGGGACTACCCTGCATCCAAGCAGCGCATGAATAGGCTTTGTAGGAAGCACGCCCCACGGGCACGGAAACAACCCCTGTAAGGGGAGTGAAGGTATTTCCCAAGAGTAAAGGAGCATGCAATTGAAGATCGAACAACTTCCTGACTACCTGCGCGATCAATTCCCTTCCCTTGAGAACAGGACGCCCGCTGGTTATCAACTGGCCTACCTCGATGGGCCGGGCGGCTATCAGGTCCCCTTGAGCGTGATAAGAGCGGTGGAAGAGTACTTCGTAAAGATCAATGCCAATGCGGAAGGATCGTACTCAACGAGCATAGCGACAGATGAGATGCTCGATGGTGCGCGGGAAGCGTTCGCCGACTTCTTCGGCTGCGATTCAGATGAGGTGGCATTCGGTGCAAACATGACCACCCTCAACTTCCTCCTATCGCAAGCCCTTGTTCGCCAGATGGTGCCGGGGGATAGAGTGATCATCACCGAGATCGATCACGAGGGGAACCGCGCCCCTTGGCTGCATCTCAAGGAGCGGGGGATCATCATCGATGAGGTCCGCGTCGACACGAAGACCTGCACCCTTGACATGGACGACTACGCCTCAAAACTGAGGGCAAACACGAGGGTGGTCGCGGTCAACTACGCATCGAACGCGGTCGGAACGATAACAGACGTGCGCAGGTTCGTCTCCATGGCCAAGAAGGTTGGCGCATACACAGTCGTCGATGCCGTGCACTACGCCGCCCACGCGCCGATCGACGTGAAAGCGATCGGCTGCGATTTCCTCCTCGCCTCGGTGTACAAGTTCTTCGGGCCACATGTTGGGGTAATGTATGCTAACAAAGAAGCATTAAGCATGCTCAGGACACTGCGCGTCAAACCGGCCAGGCCGCAGCCTCCCTACAAGATCGAGACGGGGACGCTGAATCATGAAGGGATCGCCGGGGCAGCGGCGGCGGTGGCCTTTGTCGCCGATGCTGGACGGAAGTTCGCGGAAGGCCTTGCCGAAGAAGCGGAAGGACTGACGGGGCGGCGCAGGGACGTCGTGGCCGGCCTGCTCGCGTTCGATCACTACGAGAAGCAGCTCACGAGCTACCTGATAGACGGCCTGTCCAAACTGCCTGAAGTCACGCTCTACGGCCCTCCTGCGGGGCATCCCCGCACATCGACCGTCTCCTTCACCTATCGCGGCCTCAACTCGCGCGTGGTGGCGCGCTACCTCGATAGCTTGGGAATTCTCGTGTGGGACGGCGACTTCTTCGCAACGACGCTGGTGGAGAGGCTAGGCTTGAAGGATCAAGGAGGGCTGGTCCGAATTGGGATCGCCCCCTACAACACCAAGGGTGAACTGACCCGACTTCTCGATGCACTGGCGGATGCGGACTCGTTGAGAAAATTCAGCGTCGGTGCAGCCAAAGAATCGAACTAGAGCCCTTCAGGGATTTCTCCGCGCAGCGCGCGCGGCGGATCCACGGTGAGGTCGATGATCGTCGATGGGACTCCGGTCCCTGATGGGACACCCATCCCTGAATGGACCGTCCGCCCCGTCTCCCCTTCAACGAGGAGATCAACCCCGGAGAACTGCTCGATCATCATTTCGATGCTCGTCAGAGGCTCCTCTCCCGATCGATTGACGCTCGTTCCAAAGAGCGGCCGGTCGAGCTTACGCATGATCGATTGAAAGAAAGGGTTTGCGGGAACGCGGATCCCGACCTTGCCGTCAAGGACGCTTGCCCGCGGGGCCGCATCCGTTGCTGGGAGGATGAACGTGAACTGCCCGGGGAGGAACCGCTCAAGCACCCTGCGCGACCGGTCATCGAGGCGCGCAAACTTCTCGATCGAGGCAAGGCTTGCAAGGTGCAGGGTGAACGGCTGCGATGGGTCTCGTCCCTTCAGCCGGCTCACAAGGGAGAGGGCGCGTTCGTCCCAGGGGCTGCCGCCGATTCCGTAGACCGTATCGGTGGGGAAGATGAGCGTCCCTCCCATCTCGAGAAGCGAGTTCAGCGCTTCGTAGACGCGCTCGTCCGATTCCTTCAACACCTGCATTTCTTCCTCCGATCCAGTGACATTCATCGATTCGATAAGATCAATATACGTCCCCATCGAGCGATCGGCAAGATGAAAGAACGCGATCGATCTGCTAGTATCCCCATCACGAGGTGACACGTCACGAGGTGATACCTCACGAGGTGATGCCTTGCAAGGCGAGCCTCACGAGGCGAGCCTCATGATGCCTTAGTGCTAGGAGGAAGCGATGAACGATGAGA
>JAGGSM010000249.1 GCA_021159105.1 Candidatus Bipolaricaulota bacterium | reverse complement strand
GACAAATGCGGAGTGCGGAACGGAAGAGCATGCCTCACGCCAAGGACGCGAAGAGTGCAAAGGGATAAGAAGAGAATGTCTCACGCGAGGAAGGGCGTGGGAACGATCGCTCAGTTGCTCGAGATCTGCACCCTGCGCGCTTGATCGTCGAGTAGCTCGATCCTGACGATGATGTCGCTCACTTCTACGATCCCCTCTACTCGCGATGGCCATTCGACCGCTGTGACACCGCTCTGCGGGGGGAGGAGCTCATCGAGCCCGACCTCGGCGAGTTCGCTCAGGGTGGAGACGCGGTAGGCATCGATGTGATGCAACGGCAATCTCCCTGCGTATTCTCGTGCCAGTAGATAGCTCGGCGATACGACGATGTCCGTTATCAATAGACCGCGCGCGAGCCCCTTAACGAGCGTTGTCTTGCCGGAGCCGAGCGGTCCGATGAGTGAGATGACCATGCCATTCGTGATGATCGGTGCGAGGTTCGCCCCAATCTCCTCCATCTCGGCCGCGCTGCGGGCGATGATCGTCTTGTCCATCTACGATCGCAGGCTGACGTCGATCTTGGCCAGCCTCTTCTCCACACGGGCGATCGCCTTTGCCACCTCTTCGTCGGTCAGGGTGCGATCGCTTGCGCGCAGCGTCACTTCGTATGTCAGACTGCGCTTGCCTGATCCGACCTGCTCTCCCTGGTACTGGTCGTAGAGCAACACCTGTTCGACCATCTTCTCCGCTTCGATCGCTTTTCGAATCTTCTCCTCGGGAAGATCGAGCGGGGCAAGGAGGGACAGGTCACGCTTGCTCATCGGGTAGCGCGGCAGCGGCGTGAACGTCACGTGCCTGGCCGTGAACTTGCGGGTCACGTCGAGGTCGATCTCGAAGGCGATCACGCGCGGTTGTGCTGGCAGCGACTGGGTGATGCGCGGTGCGATCTCCCCGAACAGGCCGATCCTCTCTCTTCCTGCGATGATCTCACCGGATCGCCCGGGATGGAGGAAGGCTGCTTGCGTCGGCTCGACCTTCATCGGTACCCGCAGTGCGTCCAACAGATCAGTGATGATCCCCTTTGCCGCCAACAGATCGACCTCCTCCTTGCCGTGCAACGGGATGTTCGTGCGGCCGAACAGGACGCCGGCGAGGGACTCGCCCTCTCCGCGTGATGCGGAGAAGATGCGCCCTACCTCGAAGATCATCCCTCCATCGACCCGCTGGTTCAGATTTGCCTCCACCACCGACAAGAGCCCAGGAAGGAGGCTCGATCGCATCGAAGCCTGCGAGGCGATCATCGGGTTTCTCACGCTCACCAGGTCGTCTCCCGGCAGGCCCAGGATCCTCCGCCACTCGCTCTTGTCGAAGCCGTCTGTGACCACCTCATTCATCCCCAGGCCGGTCAGAATATCGCGTACGCGGTCCTTGTACAGCTCCGCCGCGTCCTTCCTGGCAAGCTTCAGCATCCCGCGTGGCGGCACGGAGGGGAAGCGGTCGTAGCCGTATATCCGCCCGACCTCCTCGATCAGGTCGACCTCGCGCACAAGGTCGCTCCTGTAGCTGGGGATCGATGCCACCAGATCCTGGCCATCGGCACTAGTCTCGATCTTCAGGCGTCCCAGTATGCTCGCGATATCATCCTGTTTGACATCAATTCCAAGGAGCGATCTGACCCGGCTCGTGCGCAGATGCAGCTCCCTCTGCGGTGAGCTCTCCGGGGCGGAGTCGACGAACCCTTTGTGCACCTTACAGCCGAATAGCTCTTGCAGCAGGTGGGCGGTGCGATTGGACGCGTCGATCACGCCTTGGGGATCGACGCGCCGCTCGAAGCGCTGCGAGGCCTCGCTGCGCAAGCCGAGGGCGCGCGAAGAACGGCGGATCACGCTCGCCTCAAACGACGCCGATTCCAGGAGTACACGCTTTGTATCAGGGCGGATCTCGCTTCTCTCCCCGCCCATCACTCCCGCCACGGCCAGGCCACCCAGTTCATCGGTGATCATCAGCACGTCCTCTGTCAGCTCGCGCTCGACACCGTCCAGCGTGCGGAACCTATCACCACCGCGTGCGCGGCGCACGGTGATCGTCTTTCCGATGCGATCAGCGTCGAACGGGTGCAGCGGCTGGCCCATCTCGAGCATGACGTAGTTTGTAATGTCGATCACGTTCGCCAGCGGTCTCATCCCCGCCTTCAGCAGGCGATGTTGCAGGCGCAGGGGGGACTCTGCGATCTTCACCCCGCTCATCAAGCGGGCGGTGTAGCGGGGCGTGTCTCCTGCATCCTCCACGACGACGGCGAAGCCCTCCTGATCGATCGAAGGCTCGCTCTCCTCGACCGAGAGATCGAGTGGGCGCAGCTTCGCGCCGGTGATCGCTGCCACCTCGCGGGCGATCCCGTAAATACCCATGCAATCCGGACGATTGGAGGTCACCTTGATCTGCAGCACGTAGTCGTCGAACTCCAATAGCTCATTGATGTCTGTTCCAAGCGGCAGATCGAGGGAGTCATCGAAGTTCCAGATGCCGTCTGATTTCGCTTCCAGTCCCAGCTCGGCCTTGGAGCAGATCATCCCGTGCGAGGTCACCCCACGCAGCTTGCGCTCACCGATCTTGAACCCTCCTGGGAGCTCGCCACCGACGGTGATCACCGGGACGAGTTTCCCTTCCACGACGTTGTCCGCTCCGCAGATGACGTCGACCTCCTCGCTCCCGATGTCGAGGTGGCAGAGGGAGAGGTGATCGGAGTTCGGATGGGGGACGCTCCTGAGCACGCGCCCGACGTACGCCCCGCTCACGCCTGGGACGTAGGTGATCTCCTCAACCTCGAGACCGGCGAGGGTCAGACGCTCGGCGAGCCGGGCGATCCCCTCTTCTGTGACCTCGATATCGACATACTCAGCGAGCCAACGGCATGGAACCTTCATCGTTCACCTCGTCTCTTGACCATTCCTACAGAGAGAATCCAAAGTAGAAGACGCCCATGCCGTCCCCGAGGATGGGCATCGCGTATCCAACGGTAGCTCTGAACGGCAGGAGCCCGCCGAGCGCCGATACATCGAGCGCCTCTTCCACTCCAACTTCCACATTGGGTGAAGTTTTACCGAATTCATCCAGGCTTGTCCAACTCGTCCCACCGGCGACGAATATGCGCGTGCGCGATCGATCGATCATCACCACGTTTGCAAGGTTGTACGGGGTGGATCCGTAATCCGGGAACTCGATCGCCACCCGACCGTACAGTTTGTTCGCGCCATAGAAGTGGGTGGGGACCCACTTCCCCTTCGACATCCTTCCGAAGCTGATAAGCTCGGTGAGGTCGAACTGCAGTGCGCTTGGGAGTGTGCCGAAGGCGGTCCCCATGATCGCCATCCCACGCAGGTAGATGCGCGGAAAGAGGCGCACTTCATCCAGCACGGCAAGCGAGATGCGTCCCGCTGCCTCCGGTGTGATGTCGATTCCGACTTGTGTCTGCCTGCTGTAGCCGATCGTCGGCAGTGTCGCAATGCCCAGGTGTACGTAGTCAACCGGCCCCTGTTTTGAGACGACGCGGTGGCCGGAGATGCTGATCACCTCTGTCGGCCCAAAGAACGTCCCCGCTGAGCCGGTCGGGATGGGGGAGAAGACGGTGTGAGAGTAACCGACCGTGCCTCCGAGGTCCGATCCACTCAACGTCGCGCTCAGGAAGATGTGATCCGACCTTCCCTGGTAGACATCGGCGCTCACCCTTCCTTCCGCCACGCTCAGGCGGATGCGGTCGAGGTAGGTGAGGGTTATCCCCTTGGATGTTGGGTCGGGGTAGAGGATGTACGCGTCGAGCGGGAGGGCGTTCTTCTCAGCCACGGTGACGAACTTGAGCGGATCGTTGTTGTTCAACCTATCGCGGTCCGGGAGGAGGTGATCCGGGTCGATGGTGACGCGCCGGACGCGCTCGGCGGTGGTGAAGGTGAGCGTCGATGTGGCCTCAGCCCCGTCCCACTCCTGGCGCAGTGTCTTGTCCTCATCCATGATCGCCTCGACGATGACCGGCTGTTCCACGCCCCCATCGCGCATCACCTGCACGGTCGTCTCGTACTTGTCACCGTCTCGCTTGCGGGAGATGATCTTTACGCTGTAGTCCACGATCGTCTCATCGCGCAGCCAGGCGTCGAACAGGGGCGAGAGAGACCTGCCCGATGCCTCTTCCATTATCTTCTGATATTCGGCAAGCGTGATCTGCTTGTGCATGTATTTCTCTGCCGCAGCGTGCAGACCGTCCTGAAACACGTCCTTCCCGATCGCAGAGGCGATGGCGCGGGCGACGAGGTATCCCTTGTCGTACAGGCGCTCCGCGGTGGCGTTGTCGTACTTCACATCCTTCTGTGGCTTGATGATCGCCTCATCGAACCCGCGCTCCACCTGCTGGATGTAGGGCAGCTCGACCTGGTGCTCGCGCAGGTTCATAAACCCGAACTGCGAGGCCACGAGGTTCTCCAGCAGTCCCTTCCCCGATGCGTCGAACAGGTTCGGCCCGAACTCGCCGAACTTGTCCTCGAAGTAGGTGATCGAGAGGTACTGCGCCATCCCCTCCGATAGCCAGTTCTGCGCGTTTAGGTCCACTCCGATGCCGATCCCCCACCACTGGTGGGCGATCTCGTGCGCCAGGACGAACTCGCTCAAGCGATTGAGGATCCCGGGCAGCGTGACGTTCCGGTGGCTGAAGAATAGATCCGAGAGCCAGACGATGCCGTCCGCTGCCATCGACAGGCCCTGCTCGTTCGGGTTCTCCACGATTGTCAGGCGGGAGCGAGGGTAAGCTCCGTATCTCTCCACGTAGGACCTCAGGATATCGTCGGCGTAGGTGGCGAACAGGCGCGCCGTCTCCTCGTGCCCCGGCAGGTAGTACACCTCGATCGGGACCGTCAGTTCATCGAGCGCGAAGCGCTTGTAGTCAGTCGATGCAGCGATGGCGATCGTTCGTGCAGGGGAATCGTTTGTCACTTGATACGTGATATCCTTCGAATCTTCTTCCCTTGCCGCCTCATCACAGTGGTCGGCTCCGCAGGCGAGGGTGACATCAGCCGGGGCCGTTATGCTCGCTGCGTAGTCGCTTGCCGGGATCTGAAGCGGGAAGGCATCGCTCGGCGGAACGAGGGTCCCCTCCTCCTCTTTCCACGCCTGATCCGGTGGAAGGAGGATCGGGTTCCAGCCGAAGCGCCAGGTTAGGACGCCCTGATCGATCCCTTGATCACCCGATGCCATGCGGGGAACGTGGGTTGTGAAGTGTATCCGCAGCGTCGAGGGTGAATCGCTTGGAAGATCGACGGCAAGGACCGTCCCATCGAGTGAATAGGTCTGCCATGCTGGAGGGATCGACAGTTTCCTGAAGGACAACTGTGCAGCGCTCCCGCTCTGCACGCTCTCAACGCCATCGATCGTGGTGGACGAGCTCTCGAACCCGAACGGGTAGATGGAGTCGGTCGCGCGCTCGCCCAGATACGGGTTTTGCTCGCGATTGAGGTCGGCGAGAAGCAGGAAGTACAGGTGATCCCCGCTCGCCGTGCACGTCACATCCTCGTATCCGCTTATCGTCTGCTCCTCGAGATCGATCCTGACCGACAGGTTGTAGCTCGCCCCCAGGCCAGCGATAGACAGGCCGCTGAGCAAGATCACTGCCGCTAGAAACACGTATCCTAATCTGGTTCCCTCATTCATCCTTTCCTCCTGCGAGAAGGGGCGTCCCTTCCGCTACTCTTCTTCCTCTTCCTCCATCTCGCGATCCACCAGAACATGCACGCTCGTGATCTCCCTCTCCGTCGTCCCCTTCACGTTCAGCGTCACCGGTCCGACGCGCACCTCGTCCCCTACGCTGGGCATCGCTTCAAGGCGGTGCAGGATGAGGCCGGTGACCGTCACTCCCTCGTCCTCGGGGAGGTCGATGTCCATGGTGCGATTCAGGTCGTGTACGGACACCTCCCCCCTCACCAGCGCCTCGTCCGGGGATATCCGCTTGATCAGTATCGCTGGGTTGTCGTACTCGTCCTCGATCTCCCCGACGATCTCCTCGATGATGTCCTCCAATGTAACGATCCCCGCCATCCCGCCGAACTCGTCGATCACCACCGCCATGTGTACGCGCTCGCGCTGGAACTCGCGCAGCAAGACGTTGATCGGCTTGGTCGTCGGGGTGTAGTAGATCGGGCGGAGGAGGCCGTGCAGGCTCGTCTGCGGGTTATCCACCTCGGCCAACAGGTCCTTGGCGTACAGCGTCCCCACCACGTTGTCGGGGAGCTTGTCGTACACCGGGAAGCGGGAGTGCCCGTCCTCAGCGACGATCTCCCTTGCCTTGCGCGGTGATGTCCGCACCTCTATCGCCTGCACGTCCATGCGCGGGACCATCACCTGCTCTGCTGTTATCTCATCGAAGTCGAGGATGCGGCGGATCATCTCCCCGTCCTGGGCATCGATCAGCCCGCTCTCCTCGCTGGCATCGATCAGTGTCTCTATCTGCTCATCGCTCACCGCGAGCGGTTCCTCTTGCGCCAGATCCTCGCCGAACATCCGCATGATCAGATAGGCGATCCCGCGGAACACGAAGATGAACGGGCGCAGCAGCCTCGTGAACAGGTAGATCTGATTGATCGTCGCCAGGGCGAAGCGCTCGGCGTTGTTCTTGGCGAAGTTCTTCGGTGTGATCTCGCCGAAGATGAGGAGCGATACGGTCATCACCCCCGTCGCCAGAAGGCCAGCCTGATAAGCGGGAAGTCCTTGCCCGATGATGCGCACCGAAAGGAGAGTCATCAGCGAGCTGGCGGCCACGTTCGTCAGGTTGTTCAAGATGAGGAGTGCGGTGATCATATCGTTTGGCTCATCGAGCAACAGTGACAGACCGAGTTTCTTCTTGCGATGGGTGTTGATCAGGTAGTGCAAGCGCCCCTCGTCGAGCGATGTTATCGCCGTCTCTGCGCTTGAGAAATATGCGGAACAAGCAATAAAGAACACGAGGAGCGCAATCTGTGCGCCTATAGACACGGTAATACTCACCTCTTATTATTACCAAAATTATAGAAAGAGCGTTCGTGATTGCAAGAACAATGGACTACCCCGCTCCAAGCAGGCGGTGTATCAAGAAGCTCTGTAAGAAGCACGCCCCAAGGGGCGGGGAACCAACCTCTTCTGTAGGGGATGGAACTTCACGGGAAGTCACCTGTTACAAACGCTTCTTGCCCCGCACAGCGGTGGAAGAGTAAAATGAAAGGGTGTTCATGGGAGGAAGCGGAGTGGATCTTGAAGAACTGCAGAGAATCATTGCCTTGTTGAAAGAGGAGGACCTCACCGAGATCACCGTCTCGGACGGGGAGAAGACGATCACCGTGCGCAGGGATGTCCGCGCGCGCACGCCCTCGGCCGGAGAACAGGCTCCAGAGCGCGCTGAGGAACAGATCGCAGCGGATGACGTGATAACCGCGCCGCTGTTGGGGACGTTCTACTCTCGCCCCAACCCAGATGAGGAGCCGTTTGTCAGCGAGGGGGACGTGGTGTCGGCTGGGGATACGCTCTGCATCATCGATGCAATGAAGGTGATGAACGAGATTAAGGCGGAGTTTTCGGCGAGAATCGTGGAGGTCCTCGTTGAGGACGGTGAGCCGGTGCAGTACGGGCAGCCGCTGTTCAGGTTCGAACGGGCATGACATTTCGCAAGGTACTCATCGCCAATCGCGGGGAGATCGCCCTGCGCATACTCGAAGCCTGTCGCGAGCTATCGATCGACACCGTCGCCGTCTTCTCACAGGCCGACGCGGGGATGCCGTACCTGAAGCTGGCCGGTGAGTCGCTGTGCATCGGGCCGGCCGATCCGGCCAAGAGCTACCTCTCCATTCCGGCGATCATCAGTGCTGCCGAGCTGTCCGGTGCGGAGGCGATCCATCCGGGATACGGCTTTCTCGCTGAGAGCCCGGATTTTGTGGAGGTGTGCGAGGACCACGGCCTGGCGTTCATCGGCCCGCCGCGCGAGGTGATGGCCCTCCTCGGCAATAAGGTCGCTGCGCGGGAGGCGGTGGCGTCTGCGGGGGTCCCCGTCCTTCCCGGTGAGGCGATCCCCGAGGGCGAAGACGCGGTACCCGCTGGGGAGCGCATCGGCTACCCTCTCCTCGTGAAGTCCACCTACGGAGGAGGGGGGCGCGGGATGCGCTTCGTCTCCGAGCCTGAGGATCTCGCGGGGGCGGTCCTCGCTGCGCGCGCCGAGGCGAAGGCGGCCTGCGGGGATGGCAGCCTCTACCTGGAGCGGGCGGTGGAGAGTCCACGGCACATCGAGGTGCAGGTCCTCGCCGATGCGGAGGGGAACATCGTTCACTTCGGAGAGAGGGAGTGCTCGATCCAGCGCCGCCACCAGAAGCTGATCGAGGAGTCCCCCGCATCGCATTTGGACGAAGAGACGAGGAGCGCGCTGCACGCCTCCGCGATCGCTGCCGCGCGCGCCGTCGGCTACTTGAACGCGGGGACGGTGGAGTTCGTCCTCGATTCCGATGATCGGTTCTACTTCATCGAGATGAACGCCCGCATACAGGTGGAGCACTCGGTGAGCGAGGTCGTCTCCGGGGTGAACCTGGTCAAGGAGCAGATCCGCATCGCTTCTGGGGACAGGCTTCGCTTCGCGCAGGAGGACATCCTCATCCGCGGGCACGCCCTGGAGTGCCGTATCAACGCCGAGGACCCGAAGCGTGGTTTCCTCCCCTCTTCGGGGCGGGTGACGATCGATGAGCTGCCAAACGGGTTTGGGATCAGGGTCGATACGCACCTGTACAACGGGATGCAGGTCTTGCCGTACTACGACTCCCTCGTCGCCAAGATCATCTCCTGGGGGGAGGACAGGGAGGAGGCGTGCATCCGGATGTACACGGCGCTCGAACGCTTCCGCGTGCGCGGAATAGAGACCACTCGTTCCTTCGCCCAGGAGATCATCTCCCACCCCGCATTCCGTCAACAGCGGCTGACGACCGACTTCCTCGCCAACCTCGCAGCGGAATGAACTGCCCTGCCGCAAGCCGACCAAGAGGCTCTGCGAGAAGCACGCCGCAAGGGGCGGGGGATTGACGCGGGCGCGATGTGCAACTATCCTTACGTTCTAGCAAGTAGCGATAGACAGGAGACAAGGAATGTTCGATTCTCTTACCGATAGATTGACGTCCGTCTTCTCCCGCCTCAAAGGCAAGGGGAAGCTCACTGCCGACGATGTCAAGGCGGGGCTGCGCGAGATCAGGCTCGCCCTGCTTGAAGCCGATGTCAACTACAAGGTCGTAAAGGAGCTGATGAACCGCGTGCAGGAGCGCGCGGTGGGCGAGGATGTATTGGAGAGCCTCACCCCCGGCCAGCAGGTGGTGAAGATCGTTCGCGATGAGCTGACTGCGCTCATGGGCGGCCGCAACGCGGCCCTCAACCTGTCGCACCATCCGGCGGTGATCATGCTTGTCGGGCTGCAGGGATCGGGAAAGACGACGAGCGCGGCCAAGCTCGCCCTTCACCTGCAGAAGGAGGGGAGGAAGCCCGTCCTCGTGGCCGCTGATGTCTATCGCCCCGCTGCCATCGCTCAGTTGCAGACCCTGGGAAACGACCTGGAGGTCCCCGTCGTCACGGGGGACAGCAAGCATCCGGTGCAGATAGCATCAACGGGCGTGAACTGGGCCCGGGAGAACCTGCGCGATGTCGTCTTGATCGACACCGCCGGTCGCCTGCACATCGACGAGGCGATGATGGATGAGCTCAAGAGGATCAAGGCCGAAGTCGATCCGGATGAGATCCTGTTCGTCGCCGATGCGATGACCGGGCAGGAAGCGGTGAACATCGCGCGCACGTTCAATGAATCGATAGCCTTCTCCGGCGTGATCCTGACCAAACTGGACGGTGATGCGCGCGGTGGCGCGGCCCTCTCCGTGCATAACGTGACCGGAGTGCCGATCAAGTTCGTCGGGATGGGGGAGAAGATCGCCGACCTGCAGCCGTTCCACCCCGAGCGGATGGCCGAGAGGATCCTCGGCATGGGCGACGTCCTCACCTTGATCGAACAGGCCGAGACCCAGATGGACCAGAAGAAGGCCGAGCAGCTGGCGCGCCACATCAAGAAGAACCAGTTCACGCTGCAGGACTTCCTGGAACAGCTCGAAGAGATGCGCAAGCTCGGCCCCCTATCCGGCATCCTCGATAAGCTCCCGCTGAAGAAGAAGATGAAGGGGAACGTCGACGTCGATGAACAGGAGCTCTCCAAGACCCTGGCCGTACTGCGCTCGATGACCGTGGCCGAGAGATTGAATCCATCGATCATCGGCGGGAGCCGGAAAAAGCGGATCGCACAAGGGAGCGGGACGAAAGTGCGCGACGTGAACCGCGTCCTATCGCGCTTCAAGGAGTCGAAGAAAGCGATCAAAGCCCTCAGCACCCGGCGGGGAGGCAAGGGACGCGCGCCGATCGACATGCTTGGCATGTGAGACACGCTCCTCCGCTCCGCATACCGCGTTCCGACATCCGTTCACCACGAAGAACACGAAGGAAGATTCCTTTTTCGCTCCGAGCTCCGAGCTCCGCGTTTGTCATGCGTTCCCCGTTCCC
>JAGGSM010000067.1 GCA_021159105.1 Candidatus Bipolaricaulota bacterium | reverse complement strand
GGTGAGGACGAGGTTGAAGCGTGCCGCCTTCCCGTCAAGATGTGTCTGTGCAAGGCAACCGGGAAGGTCGAGGATGCGCGCCTGCCAATACGCCGCCGCGAAGATTGTGTTCTCGTGCTTCGAGCTTTCCGTGATGCGACGCGACCTGAATGGGTGATCCAGGGTGTCTTGCATCTGTATCCCCGGCGGCTCGCACAGCTCGATCGAGTTCACCTGATCAGCAAGGTTCTTGAGCAGCCCAAGCAGCTCGAACAATTGCTCTTTCGTCTGGTACGCCATCCACGAGATGGTGTACGGCCCGTGTTCAATTGCCTTTGTCCTGGCCCAGAAGTGATGGGTCAGCTCCCCGGTTTCCTTATCGCGATAACCGAGGCCGAACCCGTTCTCGCTCCAGATGATCTCTGCCTTGGTCATCTGCGGAGCGATAATGGAACAGGCGCCATGACGCTGCGTGCGGGCCATGCGGTTTGAGTGCATCGCTTCCCAATCGTCTGCCGTCAGGCGCTCGGGAATCCGCGGATTGACATCGATCTTGAGATCGGCAGGATCGAAGGTGTACCAGTGCTCGTAAGCACCGTTGCCAAATCCCAGCTGGTTGTAGAAGCCCTGATCGAAGATACCCAGAAACGCGACCTTCATCCCGTCCGCTGTTTCCTCGGCCAACGTTCGCGCCGTCAGGCGGCTGGCCAGTCCCTGTTTGCGCGCGACCCGGCTCGTGGTTACTCCCCCCACGATCGACGCGGGAACATCTTCTTCCAGGTGACGGAGCACGCCCGGGCACGTGTTGACCATGCCCTCGGCCTCTCCGTTCACCTCAGCGACCATCGTCCGCCCGGAAGAGAGGACAGCGTCCATCGCCTCCTCATGCTCTTTCTTCTCGATCCAGCCGACCTCACGCCAGATGCGAGCTACAGCTTCTCTGTCCTTATTCTTGTCGTACTGGCGGAAGTTCATCATCTCATGTAGATCCCGCCGTTCATGTTGATCGTCTCGCCGGTGATGTATCCCGCCTCTTCTGAAGCGAGGAAGGCCACCAGCGCCGCGATCTCACCCGGTTCAGCTACGCGTTTTGCGGGGATCATCGCTCTTATCGCCTCACCTTTCTTAGCAAGGGCCGCCGCGTTCATATCCGTGTTCGTATACCCGGGGGAGATGGCGTTCGCCGTAATGGCTGGAGCCAGCTCCAGGGCGAGCGACTTGGTAAGCCCGATCAGGCCCGACTTGGCGGCGGCGTAGTGCGCACCGTGGTTCGACCCGGTCATCGCCCGCAGGCTGCAGATGTTAACGATCCGGGCCCAATCGAGCTCCTTCAGATACGGGAGCGCTGCCTTCACCGTGTAGAACGCGCCGGAGAGGTTGACCGCTATTGCGCGGTTCCAGTCGTCCACGGTCATCTGATCGATCGTGGTGTGTTGCGAGAAGCCGGCGTTGTTAACAACAATCCGTATGTCGTCATAGCGGCGCGCAGTCTCCTCGACGAGCGCTTTCACCTGTTGATAGTCACCGGCATCGGCGCGGTATGCGAACGCCCGCCCTCCGGCTGCCTCGATTTCACGCACCAACTTCAACGCTTTCTCCTCTCCGGAGACGTAGTTGATACTCACCCCGTATCCAGAAGCGGCAAGCCTGCGGGCGATCGCCGCCCCGATCCCGCGCGCGCTCCCGGTGATCACCGCCCCCAGCTTCGCATTTTTAGTGTTGTCGTTTGTTGTCATGATGAACAGATTATAGAAGAGAGCGGGTTATGAATCACAGTGTGCGTGGTTAGGTGCCGCGTTTCAACACCGATCGCTGTGCGCATGAACACATGAAGAGCGCGATACACCTAAGCAAGGCACGGCAATAAAGAATCAACAGACTCTTGTGTTGGGTTGGAAGATTGATTCAGCATTTGAAAATACGGTATTTGTTTGGTATCTTCTTTGTAGATACACCGAGGAGAGTGGAAAATGCGATCGCGTATCAAGAAATGGGGCAACAGCTTGGCCCTCCGGATTCCGAAACCCATAGCCGATGAGATAGGGCTGCAACGGGATGTTCCCATCGATCTTTCGTTACGCGATGGCAAGCTACTAATATCCCCGATAGTGGAAAGCAAGATCACTTTAGATGAGCTTTTGGAACAGGTTACGGAGGACAATATCCACGGTGAGGTGGAGACAGGTCCAGCGGTGGGGAAAGAGGTGTGGTAGCCAAGAAAGGGTACGTTCCAGATAGAAACGATATCGTCTGGATCACGCTTAATCCTCAGGTGGGACATGAACATGCCGGACGGCGTCCGGCAGCAGTCCTGTCTCCCATAGACTACAATAGGAAGGTTGGGCTTGCTTTACTCTGTCCGATCACCAGTCGGATCAAGGGATATCCATTTGAAGTGGCGATCCCTCGTGGATTGCCTGTGAGTGGGGTGATCTTGGCTGACCAAGTGAAGAGTTTGGACTGGAGTGTCCGGGATGCGGAGTTCGTTTGCAAATTGCCGCCAAAGATCGTCGATGAGGTCTTGGAAAGATTGCTCATTCTGATGTCTGATAGGACTGCAAGATGACCACTGTGAATCCTGGTTGATACCTGGAACGAGTCTTTAGCTCTGATGCTCCTATCTTGAAATGCTTAGCAGTAGCTGATCAAGCAATATCACAGGTTGCAATGCTGCATATTGCTTTTACATCTGATATGCGTTAGCCGGGTCACACAGCGAATGCAATGCCCCTCTGTAGGGCTACCCCGCTGCAAGCGGACGGTGTATCAAGAGACTTTGTGAGAAGCACGCCCTGAGGGGCGGGGAGAAGCAACCCCTGTAGGGGATTGACTTAGCCGCTACGGTCTGGTAGCCTGAACAGCACGTTTCACAAGGAGGCACCAATTGAACAGAGGGCGTATTCCGTTAAAAGAGCTAGCAAGTCTTCCCAGTTTTTACTTTCCGACGCCGTCGTGGGACAGGAAGCGCGTCGCCTTCTACTGGGACAAGACCGGACGGATGGAGCTGTACCTGCTCGATCTGCCCGACGGTAAACCGCGCCAACTGAGCCACGGAGAGGTTCCCCGCTCGCTGCGCGCCGGGTTCGTATGGAGCCGCGCCGGAGGGACGATAGTCTTCGCCAAGGACCAGGGAGGAAACGAACAGCACGACCTGTACGCGATCGACACAAAGAGCGGTGCGGTCAGGCAGATCACGGATACCCCGCAGGCGCAGGAGATACCGGCAGAGTTCAGCCCGGACGATGAGTGGCTGACGATGTTCTCCAACCGCGACGGGCAGATGAACCTGTACAAGCTGCGGCGAGACGGATCGGATGTCACCCTGCTTACCCGCTTCGCCAATCCGGTGATGAGTGGTGGGATCTGGAGCTCGGACGGCGAATGGATCGCGTTCGGCGTCAACGAGACCTCCGAGCTGAAGAACATAGACGTGTACATCGTGAGGGCGGACGGTAGCGACCTCCGCCGCGTCCTACAGGTGAAGGTCGGCTCGATCGACACCCCGGTGGAGTGGCTCCCGGACGGGAATCGTCTCGCTGTCACTTCCGACGCCTCCGGTGTGAACCGCCCCGGCGTCCTCGACATAGAAACGGGAGAGGTAAGCTGGTTCGGTGAAGAAGGGATCGAGGAGAGCGCGTCTGGCCTCTCGGATAGCGGCAGGTGGCTCGTCGCACTGCGCAACGCGGACGCGACCATCCGGCCGGTCCTCTACAACGTTGATGTGAACCGCCCCGGCGTCCTCGACATAGAAACGGGAGAGGTAAGCTGGTTCGGGGAAGAAGGGATCGAGGAGAGCGCGTCCGGCTTGTCGGAAGACGGCAGGTGGCTCGTCGCACTGCGCAACGCGGACGCGACCATTAGGCCGGTCCTCTACGACGTTGACACGGGAGCGGCGAAGGAACTCGACCTTCCGGCCGGACTCGCAGTAGGATCGGACTTCGTACTCGACGACAGAGCCATGCTCGTTTCGTACATGTCCCCCACGCGTCGCAACGAGCTCATCCTGTACGATATCGAGGGCGGTGAGAAGACGGTCCTCGTCCCGGCCGAGTACGGGTCGATCGATCGTAATTTATTCGTCGAGCCGGAGTACATCAGTTACCCCTCGGTCGACGGGCTATCCATATCGGCGATCCTGTACGTGCCGCGCAACATCGCAGAGGGGGAGAAGCTCCCTGCAGTCGTCAATGTGCACGGCGGGCTGTTCTCCCAGTTCCTCGCTGACAACGGTTTCGTCGTCCTCGAGCCGAACATCCGCGGTAGCACAGGCTACGGAGTCAAGTTTCGCGACATGAACCGCTACGACTGGGGAGGCAAGGACCTTGAGGACGTCGCAGCGGGGGCGGAGTACCTGAAGGGGCTTCCATACGTCGATCCGAAGCGTTTGGCCGTCTTCGGCGGGTCCTACGGCGGGTACATGACTCTGATGCAGGTGGTGAAGAAGCCCGAGCTGTGGAAGGCGGCGGTGAGCTGGGTCGGGATCAGTGACCTCATCCGGCTGTACGAGACGAGCATGGAGCACTTCAAGTACTTCCTCCGCTGGCACATGGGAGATCCCAAGGAGAACGAGGATCTTTGGCGCGAGCGAAGCGCCATAACGTATGCTGAGAACACGCGCGCCAAGCTCCTCCTGGTGCACGGAGAGAACGACCCTCGCTGCCCAATCGAGCAGTCGCGTCTGTTTCGCGACAAGTTGGTCGAGCTAGGCTACGTAGAGGGAGAGGATTTTGAGTACGTCGAGCTTTCGGGTGAGGGACACGGATCATCCGACATAGAGCAGAAGCTGCGCACCTACAAGCTACTCGTTGATTTCTTGAAGCGACGCCTGTGACAAGAAAAGAAGGGGGGGGTAAGATATGTCAGTCGATTTCACGTGGTTGATCGTTTTGGTCATGATCATCGGCCTCGCTGCAGCCAAGCTGCTGGGCCTGTTTTAAGGGAGAGACGGAGCGCGCTTCTCTTCGCTAGTTGACGTCGCCCAGGTAACAGATAGCGGGCCTTTCGCCGCGCGCTATGCGCTGCAACGGCTCCACCAGCGCCGCCGGGTAGAGGCGGACGTCTCTCAGCTTGCTTACCTCCACCCATTCGACGCCTGTCTGCCAGATGTCCGGGGTCTCACCGGAATGAGCGTTCCCCTCCACGATGCGGCAGCGATCGTCATCCTGCTCCGCGAACTCGTGGTTATCCGATATGTAATCGCGGACGAGGAAGAGATCGTCCACCGACACCAGCACGCCGGTCTCCTCCATGCACTCGCGCACGACCGCTTCACTCAGCGGTTCTCCGTGGCGCTGACCGCCGCCGGGGAGAAGGTAGAACGCACCCTGCGCGTCCTCGTTACGAGTGAGGAGGATCTTACCGTCCTCGATGATGATCGCCTTGGCTGAGGTACGGATGCCCTTCATGCCGGGCTTACTTGCTGGGGGCGATGATCCGGTCGATCAGCCCATATTCGACGGCCTCATCCGCGGACATGAAGTAGTCGCGGTCGGTGTCCTTGGCAATCCGCTTGGGCGTCTTCCCCGTGTGCTTTGCGAGGATCTTGTTGATCTGATCGTGCATGCGCAGCAGCTCATCCGTCTGGATCTTCACGTCGACCGCAACCCCTTGGGAGCCGCCGAACACCTGATGGGCCGCCAAACACCTGATGGATGAGGATGCGCGCGTTGGGGAGCGCCTGGCGTTTCCCCTTTGTCCCGGAAGCGAGGAGGACAGCCGCCATGCTCGCCGCCTGGCCGATGCAGATCGTGCTTACAGCGCAGCGCACGTACTGGATCGTGTCGTAGATCGCCAGCCCGGCGGTGACAGAACCACCGGGGGAGTTTATGTACAGTTTGATGTCCTTGCTCGGGTCCTTGGCCGCGAGGAAGAGGATCTGGGCGATGACGACGTTTGCCACCTCATCGTCGATCGGATCGCGCAGGAAGACGATCCGATCCTCCAACAGGCGCGAGTAGATGTCATACGTCCGCTCCGCCTGCCCCCGGCTGTCGATCACGTATGGGATCTGCGGGCTCATTCGCTCTCCTCTACCAGCTTTGCGTTCTCGTAAAGGAGATCAAAGATGCGCGCGTTCGTCTTCTCGGTGCGGTAGGCATCCCACTGATCGTTCGCCTTCAACCGCGCGATGAAGCGAATCGGGTCCTCGTTGTTCTCCTTCGCTTCCTCGGTGGCGATCTTCTCCAGCTCCTCATCGGAGATCGAGATCCCTTCAGCCTCGATCAGCTTCGCCATGACCAGCTCCCGCCGCAGACGCTGTGTCACGTCCTCGCGAAACTCGCTAAGCAGTTCATCCTCACTCTTCTCCCGCTCCTTCAGGTACTCATCAAAGGTCATCGGAGCTTCGGGGTGTTCGAGGTTCTCCTTGAAGCGTTCGAGATCCTCAGCGGCCATCTCTTCGACCATCTTCTCCGGCAGAGGCAGGTCTAGCTGAGACACAATGTGATCGAGGAGATCGCCCTTGATCCTCTCGATACGCCGCTCGCTCTTGGCTAGAGCGATCTTCTCCCTGATGTCGGCCTTCATTTCCTCGAGCGAGTCGAAACCGGCATCCTTGGCCAGGTCATCGTCGATCTCCGGGAGGACGACGTTGCTGATCTCCATCACCTCGAGCGTCGCGTGCAGTGGATCAGCATCATCGCGTTCGATCTCCAGATCGACGGCCTCGCCCTTCTTGTGGCCGATCATCTTCCCCGTCACCTTGTTCTCGGAATCGACGCGCATGTCCCATTCCTTCTCACCCTCTTTAACATGCAGGATGTCGCCATCCTCGATCGTGTCCGATTCCTTGGGAGCGAGGGTGGCAAAGCGCCGTCTTATCTCCTCCAGCGTCCCATTCATCTCTTCTTCTGTGACATCCTCAAGCGGCTTCACCTTAAGCTCTATCCCGCGGTACTCGGGGAGTTCGATCTCCGGCAGGACGGAGAACGAGGCGGTGAACACGAACGGCCCATCAGCATCTGAGGACACGTTCTCCACCTCCGGCGTTGTCACCGGACGCAGATCAAGATCCGCCAGCGCCTTCGACAGGTGCTCCTCCGTAAGATCCTTCTGAGCTTCTTCCGTGAACAGCTCAACCCCAAAACGCGAGTCAAGGTAGGCCCGCGGGACCCTTCCCTTGCGGAAACCAGGGATCTCCACCTCTTTGCTGTAGCGCCTGTACACCGTGTCGATTGCGTTCTTGACCGTCTCCGCATCCACCGTCACCTGCACGGTCACATCTGTGGCGGAACGTTCCTTGATCTCATATTGTGTGTTGTTCACGAGAATTCACTCCATGTTTTCCTTAGTAGTAGCGTGATTATACGAACAGAAGCCCGGTTGAACAACCGAACCTCGCGGCGCAGGCAGGGTTAGTGGCCTGCCTCGTTGCCCCTACATCAATGCCAGAAGCCAACGGCTCCCAAGGAGGCTGCTCCAGATCCCGTTCATCGCTCCGAACAGGCCGCGCAATCCACCGAGGTAGATAATCGCGATCAGGATGATGAACCCGTAGCGCTCCATGGCGAGCATGATTCTGCGCCCCTCGGGGGGGAGGAAGTACGTCAGGATGCGCGATCCATCGAGTGGCGGGATGGGGATCATGTTGAACACCGCCAGGATCACGTTGTACACCACGAACATTCCAAGAAGGAAGAAGATCGCATGTACGAGATTCGCGCCAAATCCAGTCCCGTACAGCAGGTACGTTGGGGATATGGCCAGCAGAGCTAACCTGCCCACAATCACCGTAGCGAGCGCCAAGATTACGTTCATCCCCGGCCCGGCGAGCGCCACGTAGAGCATCCCTTTGAACGGATTGCGGAAGTACCCCGGATTGATCGGCACCGGCTTCGCCCAACCTATGAGGAAGGGGGAGTGGACGATGACGAGGAAAATCGGGACGAGGACCGTGCCAATGAGGTCGATGTGCGCAAGCGGGTTGAGCGTCAGTCGGCCGTGTGCCTTAGCCGTTGGATCGCCTAAGCGATAAGCGACATAGCCGTGCGCCACTTCGTGCAACACAATCGCCGTAAAGACCGCAATGAGAGATAATATGATGTCTAGAATCTGTGTAGCGTTCATCTTTCCTCCAAGACAGATGGATCGACCGTGAGTGTATCCTCTTGCGCCAGGATTACCAAGCCGGGAGGGGCGCCCTTCGGCTTGCGCACGTGCTTAACCTCCGTTACGCTCACCTCAACTCGTGGTTCATGTCGCGCCTTGGAGTGACGCGCCGCGAGGCGCGCTGCGGCCACGATCACCTCCTGCGGAACCTCGGTCGCGCCATGCCGGCGAATGACCACGTGAGAACCGGGGACGCCGCGCGCGTGCAGCCACAGGTCATCCGGTCGCGCCGTGCGAAGGATGGCATCGTTCTGACGTGCGTTCTTTCCCACCTGAACCGTGTACCCATCGATCGAATGTACACGAGGCGACGTGGCCGCAGGTGCTTTCCGCCGCGCGGGGAGTGAGGGAAGCAGCGCCGCTGCTCGATCGGACATCCCCTCGCCGTTCTCCACCTGCGTTAATCCCTCCTGCAAAGCCTTCACTTCCCGTTGCAGGCGCTGCAGCTTCCGCTCCACCAGCGGACGCCCACGGCGAAGCTTCTTTGCCCGCTCGTAGAGCGACTGTGCGTTCTCAAGCCCGCTCTTGCGCGGGTCGAGCGGAATGGTCACATCTTCACCGCTCGCAGGGTCATTGACCGTCACCTCGTGCAGCTTCTTCGGCAGTTCGTGCTGGTAGATCATGAGGAGGTCGGCTCGATGTTGCAACAGCTCGGCCTTTTTAGCGTTCTCCAGCCACTCCTGCAGCCGAGCGATCGTCTTCTCCCTCTTGGCGATCCCCCGACCGACAGCGGCGCGGATGTCGCGCGTGCCATCGTCGACCTCCCCCGTCTCCTCCCGCTCCTCAAGACAGCGATCGAGCGCCTCTGCATATGATGGATAGACCTGTGCACCATCGATCGGGAAGAACGTCGCCACACGCACCCCTTCGTTGTAGGCCCCGATCGGATCGGTCACGCGGTCGAGGATCCTCTCCAGCTCCATTTTTGCTCCCGCCGCGGCCGAGAATGGTTCGTCCGTCTTCGCGCGCTCGTAGATGATCCGCGCCGTCTCCTTGCCGATTCCATCGATCGAGCGCATCAGCGCGCGGGGGGAATCATCGTCCTCTAGGATCTTCTCGATTGACTCCACGCTGACCTCACGTGGATCGATCTTCTCTTGCCGGGGAAGGGGCACGTATTCCCTTCCGGAAACCGCACGCGGGTTCGGGCGGAGGGATGCGATCACCCGGTCGTCACGCACGAGGACCAGGTTCCCGCGCACTCCGACCAGTTCCACGATCACCTGCACGCGACGCAGCCCTTCGAGCGACCTCTTCTCCACGGTGATCCGCACCACCCGCTCCCAGCCCTCCTGAGAGATCTCGACGATGCGACCGCCACGCAGGTGCTTGCGCATGAGCATCGTAAACGGGCTCGGCTGTTTGGGGTAAGCGAACTCGTGCTTCGTCAGGTGAATCGTCGCCTCCGCTGGGGCGATGAACAGCCGCAGGGTGCCGCGCGAGAACAACTGCCACACGAAGCGCGCGGGTGATGGCTGATAGATCGAGCGAACCACGCTACCCTGCACAACATCCCTCATCTCGCCGATTACGGCGGCGATACCAAGTCCATCCATTCTCCCTCCGGTTGATGCCCTGTAAATGCAAGGCTATAATCCGCATTATAATGCCGGCGTAGCTCAGTGGTAGAGCAACGGTTTCGTAAACCGTGGGTCGGGGGTTCAACTCCTCTCGCCGGCTTAAGTTCTTCCTGTGCGCAACAGGCGTCCATGCGATCCTTCCTACTACTGTACAACAGGGGCAACTATCGCCATGGAGCATATCGTGATGCTTGGCCTAGTAATCTAGAGATGGATTCTGGCTTGGACAGGCTGGACAGGATCCACATCAGGGGGCTGAGCAGATGCGCGAGATGTTCAGAACACACAGACGAACCCTTATTTACCTGATTGTCTCCAATCTACTGTTAATCTTCGGGTTCCGCGTCTGGCAGGCAACGTTCAACAACTTCGCGGTGGAGACCCTCCACATCGGGCCAGAGGTTATCGGTGGAATACAGTCCCTGCGCGAGCTACCGGGGCTGCTGACATTTCTAGTCGGCTTCCTCGCACTCGTCCTCTCGGAAGTGCGGATCATGGCGTTCAGCGTGATGGTCCTTGGCATTGGGATCATCATCACTGGCCAGGCTACTGCCCTCCCTCTTCTTCTGATAGGGACCGTTGTGATGAGCTTCGGATTCCACTTCTTCGGGCCGAGCCAGACCGGGATCGTACTGATGCAGGTGGACAAAGAGCGAGCACCGAAGTTCCTCGGTCAGCTGAAGAGCATCGGTGCCGTAGGTGCTATTGTGGCCACTGGCGCCGTCTACTTCCTCGCCGACCGCCTTGGATATCGGAGCATGTTCTTCATCACAGGCGCCCTAATGGTGGCCGGTGGGATCGTTCTCTTCTTCATGGGTAAAGGCAGACATGGGCTACCGCCAAAGCGGCGAGTGGTGCTGCGAAAGAAGTACTGGGTCTTCTACTCCCTGGCATTCCTGATGGGCAGCCGCCGTCACATATTCACAAC
>JAGGSM010000296.1 GCA_021159105.1 Candidatus Bipolaricaulota bacterium | reverse complement strand
CCAGATGGATCTTGAACCTGCGGTAGGCATCGCGTCGCGGGCGGCCGTCCTCGAATACGACCATCGATCCGGTCGATTCCTTCCCTTGAGTGTTTGATATGTCGTATGCTTCGATGCGTTGTGGAAACGACGACAGAGATAGCGCAGCGGCGAGCTCGCTCAACGCCTCACTCGATTCGCTGCGCACGGTAGCCGATTTCTGCTCCCGGTTGAGCGAATAGCGTGCGTTCTCGTTTGCCATCTCCACCAGGTGGCGCTTCTCCCCGCGCTGCGGGAGCTTGACGTGAACACGGCGACCGCGAAGCGATGTGAGCCACTCCTCAATCTCTGCCGCATCCTCGATATCAAGCGGCAGGAGCACCTCCTGCGGAATCACTGTGGCCACGGTGTAGTACTGGGGTAGAAACGCGGAGAGGACCTCGCTCATTGTTGAGCCGTCTGGCGCGCGCAGGTGAAACGTCTCCCTGCCGCTCAGGCGACCATCGCGGATGCGAAAGACCTCGGCACATGCGCGTTCTCCCTGAACGGTCAGCCCGATCGCGTCAATGTCGATTACTTTCGATAGCGATACCGACTGGCGTTCGAGGGCGTGGGTGACCGCGACGAGCTGGTCACGCAGGCGCGCCGCCTGCTCAAAGTTCTCGTCCTTCGCCGCCCGATCCATTTGCTCGCGCATCCGCTTCAACAGCCCCGTCAGCCTTCCTTCCAGGAGCATCGCTGCCTGGTCGACATCCACCTTGTACTCCTCCTCGCTCACCAGATTGGCGCACGGGGCGAGGCAACGGCCGATGTGGTAGTCGAGACACGGTCGGCGCGGTTTGGAGAGGGGGAGCTTGAGGGTGCACGTGCGTATGGGGAAGAGCTTCTGCGTCAGTTTCATCGTAGAACGCATCGCCTTGCTGCTTGTGTACGGCCCGAAGTAGCGGGCACCGTCGTCCTTGCGTCGGCGGACGATCATCAGGCGAGGGAACGGTTCGTTGGTGATCTTCAGGTACGGGTAGCGCTTGTCATCGCGCAGACGGATGTTGAAGTGTGGTTGAAGGCGCTTGATCAGGCTCTCCTCGAGGATGAACGCCTCCGATTCGGTAGCGGTCTGGATCACCTCGATATCCGCGATCTCCTGCACCAAGCGCCTGGTCTTGCGCGACAGGCCCTTCTGCGAATGGAAATAGGATCGCACGCGGTTGCGCAGCACGACCGCCTTACCTACGTAGATCACATCCCCGTTTGCGTCCTTCATCAGATAGACGCCGGGAGAGGCGGGCAGGTGCTTCAGCTTGTCGGCGATCCGTTCACTCGTTGTCATTGGTATCTTACTGCATGGTAGCGGCGATGCGATGAGCGCTCAAATCTGCTAGATGATACGAACCAGGCGCGAGTTGACAGTCACCCCGGGAATCCGTCCTCGCTTGGCGATCGGTCTTCCCTCGATCTCCTTTTTGTTCATCCCGCACAGCACTCCGAAACGGAAAGGGAAGACCTCCATGATGACACGCCTGCTCCAGAATCTTACGGGCATCCAAGAAGTAAATATCGGCGCAGATACGACAGACGGTCAGCTCCTTCACGCCAAGCCTCTGCAGGAGATCGTACAAGTCGGTAGCGAAGAAAGCGCTGTACGAGCTCGTTTCGATAAGGGTAGCGCGGTCCAGATATACGCCAAGCTCGTGGACAATCTCCGCCTCGGTTGTCCCCTTTGGTACAGTGCGGGGGGAAGATCCTGAACTCTCTGTCATCCGAAGCATGAGCGTCCGCACTGAAGAAGATCGGGACCCTTCGATCGAGGGATTGTTCAACAAGCCTCTTCACGGAAGGGATGATCCTCCGCGCCTCCTCTCCGCAGAACAGCGGATATCCATCCTCAAGAACCCCCGCTGCATGTCGATCACAAGAAGTGCGCTATGTGAACTCATTCAGGTCACCCTGGTCCCGACAGGGATGGTGGATCCACCATTTGAGGATCTCAATCCCCCTACAGGGCGATCCCCCGTCCATTGGGACATGCTTCTCACAAGGCTTCTTGATACACCACGGGCTTGCGATGGAGCAGTTCAATCCCCCTGCAGGATGTCAATCACCTGGGGTGGCGTCCTCCGTTGCGTGAGGACGGCACCAATTATGACAAGGAGCATGGCGATCATCTGCACGGACGTGAGGCGTTCTCCAAGCGCTCCCCAGGCGATGAGCGCCGTTCCGATCGGTGAGAGGTTGAGGAGAACATTGACCTGCACAGCCGTCAGATGCTGCATGGAGTGGTTGTACAGCAGGTAAGCGAGGAGCGTGTTCACGACCGCCAGCCCCATGATTATCCCCCACGCTGCAAGAGGCATGCGCGGGAGCCCCTCGACGATGAGAGCAATCACCAGCATTATGCCGCCACCGATCCCCAGTGGAACGCTCGTTAAGGTGATGCTGTCGAGCGAGCGGTCGCGCGCGAACCTGCGAGCGAGAATCGGAAAGATCGAGAAGCTAACCACTGAAACCCCGAGGGCGCCAAGCGCGATCGGCCGCTGCGCATCGATGCCCGGTGAGAAGAAGAGGAGGCTACCTCCGACAGCGACCAGAACACCGATGAGCTGCAGGCCTCGCGGCCGTTCGCGCAGGAAGATGGCGCTGATGATCACTACAGGTATCGGCACGAGGGAAAGAGCCAGTGATCCGCTGGTCGCTGAGACCGTCTTGAGTGCGAAGAATAGAGCCGCATTGGCAATCGTATACTGGAATATTCCCATGATCGCCAGTTGGAGCCATTCGTTTCTTGTAAGCGGGGGAAGCGAAACGCGCGCTCCCGATCGCCGCTTCATTGCAAGTAGTGGGATGCTGAGCAGGAAGGCTATGAAGTAGCGCAGTCCTCCGGCGCTGAGCGGCCCTGTGTAGGCGAGGACCATCTTCACACCGACAAACGATGATGCCCAGATGACGGCAGAGATGAGCGCCTCCCCTACTGGCAGGAAGGATTCCTTGTCATGGCTGTGCGCGTGGATTGACATGAGGAGGTGATGATACCAGAAGACAGCGCGTTTGACCTCTCAAGCCCCTGCAGTGGTTCATTCCCCATCATGGGTTGAGACTCCCCGCCCCCTTGCAGCCTGCTCCTCACAAAGCTCTTGATACACCGCTTGCTTGGGGCGGGGTAAGTCCATTAACAGCGCAGGGCCCGGCAAGCAGGGGAAAAGCCTGCGGCAGGGGCATGCGAAGGAGACACCTGTTGTTGCAAGCTGGCCAAGAAGGAGGTAACATACTTGTGTAGTCGTTTAGGTCGGCTAGATCCATAGATAGCAATGGGTGGCAAACGAACAGTGAATGTGGTCGGTGCAAGAGTGGGCGGGTTCTTCAAGCATGGCGTCCTAAGATGGGTTAATCGAGTAAATGCGCTTGCGCATAAGCATGGCCTTGACCCACGCGTCTTCATCTTCCTCTATCTCCTGGGGTACGCGATTCAGGGAGCGTTCTACCTTCCGTGGTTGAAGGACAAGAACGTTGATCTGGGGCTTCTCGTCTCGTTGAGAATTCTCGGCCTGGTCGGTCCTATGTACATCCTTCTCAAAGGAAAGAACATCGCCGGCGTCCTCAACCTATCACTGGCTCTCAGCTGGACGCTGAACACCGCTTGGCACGTCTGTTACTACGTATACCTCTAGCCAACAAAGCGCGGTCGCGATTGCCTCGAACGAAGAACCAGACGGATCCGGAAGAACACCCTTTTGGCGTCTTTCGCAATCTCTGCCCGAGGAACCTTTTCAGTCCCGAACTCCACGCTCAACGTTCCCTAGGTCTGGCAGAGGGACCATACCGAGGATATAATACGCACATACCGGGGACGTAGCTCTAATTGGGAGAGCGCCCGCCTTGCACGCGGGAGGTTGGCGGTTCGAACCCGCTCGTCTCCACAGCCTTTCTTGTCTGTTTGCCACTTAGAGTCTTGTGATGGCCCAAGGAGATGAGATTGATCTCGCCCTCTTCGAGAGTGGGCACACGCTGATGCTTGCCGGAGCAGAGCTGATCCTCGTTCCAAACGCCCGCACTCTCGAGCAGAACAGAATCGATCAGTTCAAGGCGAGGGCATTCGAGAACATGGTTGGCGGTGCGATGGCCAACTACGCATCACCGAAGTGCAACGGTCACTCGATGGCGGTCAAACCAAACGCGTTTGACGAGCAAGAGCGCTCTCTGGATGTCACGCTGGTTGAGGCCGATGAGAGAGAAGGGATGTTGATTGCAAGCTTCTACATGGATGCGATCCGTGAGTACCGACGCCGCGAGACGTGGGGCGACGCCTATCGCAAGCCGAGGGTGTACAGAGGGGTCGATGCGCTCGAGAAGGCCCACGCACCATTTCTTCGCACCGACTTCCGCCGCTGATCGGTTCACTCGAAAGCTATACCTTCGGCACGATCTCACCATCCTTACACAGATACCAAACACGACCAAGAATATGCAGTTATTGGCATATCTAATGCGCTGAAATAGGCCCTCTCGGATATTGACTTTTGCACCACTTTTCGCTATGGTGAAATGGTAAGTGGTGGAGACGCTGTACCTGAGCGGTGCTGTGCATTGTTTCAACTAGAAGCAAATGCTGTGTAATTCGATTGTTATTCAGGATGGTTGTATCTTATATAGATGATATTTAGCTTATTGACCTTATAGGAATAAGGAGGTGATAAGAGTAATTCCTGGCGGAAGTTGATTTAGGGCTCAGAATGAACAACCCTGCCGCAAGCGGACGGCGTATCAAGAAGCTTTGCAAGAAGCACGTCCCAAGGGGCGGGGGATGAACCCCTGTAGGGATTCAAGACCACAAGGAGGTAAACTTGAAGAAGATTCTTGTTGTTGGTATGTTATTGGTGCTGGTCCTCTCCATCGCTGCGATGGGACAGCAGACTTTGCAGACGATCCTCGATCGCGGCTATCTGATTGTTGGCACAAATGCCGTTCTTCCTGGGTTTGGATACCTAGATACTACTACTGGCGAGTACAGTGGATTCGATGTTGACTATGGTCGGGCCATCGCCGCGGCGATCGGGGTAGACGTTAAGTTCATTCCCCTGACCGCTGGCGAGCGACTTACCGCGCTACAGACGGGGCAGATCGATGTGTTGCTGCGCAATACCACATGGACCCTCACCCGTGATTCGATGGACTTGGGCCTGAATTTCTGCCCGACCACCTTCTACGATGGGCAGGGATTCATCGTTCGCAAGGCTGAAGGGATCAATTCTGTCGATGACCTGGACGGAGCAACTGTCTGCGTCACCTCCGGTACGACAACGGAAGGGAACTTGGCCGATGTTTTCCGAGCGCACGGTCTTTCATTGAAGACACAGGTGTTCGCTGATACGGAAGCCTCCTTCGGCGCGTACGACGCTGGAAGCTGCGATGCCTACACGAGCGATAAGTCACAGCTTGCATCGCTGCGGACGACCGCCAAGGTCCCGGCCGACAACGTCATCCTTCCGGACACCATCTCCAAGGAACCGTTGGGACCAGTCGTCCGACACGGCGATGACCAGTGGTTCGACATCGTCAAGTGGACGGTCTTCGCCACGTTCTTCGCTGAGGAGCACGGAATAACACAGGCCAACGTCGCCACATTCGAGAGCGACAATCCTTCTGTCCGCCGCTTCCTTGGGAAAGAGGGCGGAATGGGCGCAAAGCTCGGTCTGTCTGAAGACTGGGCTGTCAACGTCATCAAAGCCGTCGGAAACTACGGCGAGATCTACGAGCGCAATCTGGGCCCGAACGGCCTTGACATACCGCGAGCTGGATCCCTGAACGCTCTTTGGACTGATGGTGGGCTGATCTACTGCCCAGCATGGCGTTAGAATTTTGATCGATGAGTACAGCCTGCACGAAAGCAGGCTGTACTCTCTCTTCTTAATCCCTGGAAGGAGTAAGTATTGGCCAAGAAGGTGGCTTCCTCCCATTCGATACCGTTTTGGCGTGACATTCGAGTTTTGCGCGTAATCGCTCAGGTCGTCTTCCTCGCACTTATCGCCGCTGGCATTTGGTGGCTGTTCAACAACCTGCAATACAACCTGCAGGCATCCGGTCTGAAGATCGGTTTCCGGTTCCTCAAAAACACGGCCGGGTTTCCCATCTCCGAGGGATTGCACTACAGTCCGACCGATGTCAATGGATATGCGTTCTTCGTCGGAATCGTCAACACGCTGAAGGTCTCTGCCATCGGGATCGTGATTGCGACGCTACTCGGAGTGATCATCGGCATCTCGCGCCTGTCGAGCAATTGGCTGGTGAAAAAGATCGCCGGCGTCTATGTTGAAGTGATACGTAACATACCACTACTCGTGCAGCTATTCTTCTGGTACTTCGCCGTCATGCTGACCGCACTGCCCCTGGTGAAGAACAGCATTCACCTCCCTGGTGCGATCTACCTGACGCGGAGGGGTGTGTACATGCCCTGGGCCATCCCGACTGATTCGTTCGGCACTTGGGCATGGTACATACTTGGCGGACTGATTGTGGGAGCTGGGGTGTACATGTTTCGTCGCACCCAGCTCAAGCGCGCGGAGCGCCCGGGGTTCCCAATCATCTGGGCGGGAACCGTCTTTATCCTGATCCTGGCCGCCGGATGGTTCATCACTCCCGGCAACCCGCTCAAGTTGACCATCCCGGTATTGAACAAATTCAACTTCACAGGAGGGCTATCCTTATCGACATCGTTCACCGCTCTTCTCCTCGGTCTGTCGGTCTACACAGCGGCATTCATCGCGGAGATTGTAAGGGCGGGAATACAAGCGATCAGCAAAGGACAGACAGAAGCTGCCAGCGCCGTTGGCCTCAGCAAGGTGCAGATTCTCCGCCTCGTAATCCTCCCGCAGGCACTGCGGGTGATCATTCCGCCGCTGGCCAGTCAGTACTTGAACCTCACGAAGAACTCCAGCCTGGCCATCTTGATTGGGTATTACGACCTGATGAATGTTGGCACGACCATCTTCAATCAGACGGGCAGAGCGGTCGAGATGATCCTTCTGATCATGGCCAGCTACCTGACCATGAGCCTGCTCACCTCTCTGGCGATGAACTACTACAACAAACGGATGAAGCTGGTGGAGCGATGATGGACGAAACGAGAAAGCGAAGTCACACGTACGGAGACGACGAGCTACCCCCTCCAATCGAGAGAATCCCTGTCCTCAGGTGGTTGAAGGAAAACCTGTTCAGCAGCTGGTTCAACGCTATTTTGACCGTTGTTTTTACGGTGTTCATAGTCGTTCTCCTATTGGGATTGGGAAAGTGGGCGTTGGGGGCCAGATGGGAGGTCATTCCGGCCAACCTGAAGCTGCTGCTGGTGGGGACCTACCCGCTGGAGGACATATGGCGCATCTGGACGACCCTCTACCTCATCTCATTTCTGGTGGGGTCCGCAGGAGGATCGCGCGGTGGGCTAATGCGTCAGATCTCGATGACAATCGCCATAGTATCCGTCGTGTTGGCGATCCTTCCCTTCGGCCTGATGACACGAGGGTGGATACTCGGAATGGGCGCCTCAACAGGTATCGGGTTCCTTCTGGGACACTTCGGAAAGCGTTTCCGCCGCTACAAGCACATTGAAATAGGCCTGTGGGTCCTTTCACTTCCTGTCACGATCATGCTGGTGAACGGGATATCCGGTCTCCTTCCGGTAGTCGAGGGAAGGAACAGCTGGGGACTGATGCTCAACATCATCGGTGCTATTGTCGGGATAGCCCTTTCGTTCCCCATCGGTATCCTTCTCGCCCTCGGCCGGAGGAGCGAGCTACCGGCGATACGCCTCATCTGCACCGCGTACATAGAGATCATTCGCGGCGTCCCACTGATCACCCTTCTGTTCATGGCGAGCATCATGCTGCAGTTGTTGCTGCCGTCAAATGTCCGACCCGATCTGTTGATCCGCGCGATGATGACGATCACCGCCTTTGAGGCAGCCTACATGGCGGAGAACGTCCGCGGAGGCTTGCAGGCGATCCCGAAGGGGCAATACGAGGCAGCGAACGCCGTTGGGCTGAACAAGCTGCTCACAACCACACTGATCATCATGCCGCAAGCGCTGCGCTTGGTCATTCCGGCGATCGTCGGGCAGTTCATCTCCCTGTTTATGGATACGACACTGTTCGGATTCATAGCGATACTTGAGCTTCTCCATATCTCGCGCAGCATCATGGGAAACGTCCAGTGGCGGGGGACGATCTTCGAGCTGTATGTCTTCATCGGAGTGGTCTTCTGGCTGGCGTGCTACTCAATGTCCTACATCAGCCGCAGGATAGAGAAATCACTCGGTGTAGGGGAACGTTAGGAGGGAATACACATTGTCTACAAATAACAATGAAGGAATAATCATCTTGCGCGATGTGCATAAGTGGTACGGCGACTTCCACGTTCTCAGAGGGGTGTCGTTCTCCATGCATACGGGGGAGGTGCTGGTCATCTGTGGTCCATCTGGCTCAGGGAAGTCAACCTGCATTCGGACAATCAACCGTCTGGAGGACCATCAGAAGGGACAGATCATCGTCGATGGCATAGAACTCACCAACGATCTGCGCAACATCGAGGCTATCCGCCGCGACGTGGGAATGGTGTTCCAGCAATTCAACTTGTTCCCGCACCTGACCGTTCTGCAGAACGTCTCCCTCGCTCCCTTCTGGGTGCTGAAGATGAAGAAGAGCAAAGCAGAAGAGATCGCCCTACAGCTCCTGGAGCGCGTCGGCATCCCTGATCAAGCGGACAAGTATCCCGGCCAGCTTTCCGGCGGGCAGCAGCAGCGGGTCGCCATCGCGCGTGCCCTGGCCATGTCCCCCAAGATCATGCTCTTCGACGAGCCGACCTCAGCGCTGGACCCTGAGATGATCAAGGAAGTACTGGATGTAATGAAGGAGCTTGCAAGAAGCGGTATGACGATGATCGTCGTCACACACGAGATGGGCTTCGCGCGAGAAGTGGCCGATAGGATCATCTTCTTCGACTACGGACAGATAGTCGAAGAGAACACCCCTGAGGACTTCTTCCACAACCCACAGCACGAGCGAACGAAGCTCTTCCTATCGCAGATCCTCGACTACTAGAGCACTGAACGCACACACAGTCCAGGCAAGAGTGAGCCGCCTCACATGGGCGGTTCACCCTCTCATGCAAGCACATTTCCACGAGGAGATCCCCAGCGATCCTTCTGAGCGGGAAGTGCAGCTCGACACACGAGCCCGACACCTCCTCCACCCCATCCTCATAAACGCCCGGTACTGTGGTGGTTACTTATTGCAACAAAAGGAGAGGACCAAATGAGGAATGTAACCAAGGCGTTGAGCGCAATATTGGCTATGAGCCTGCTGTTTAGCGGAGTGGTTGTAATCGCCGGTGGAATAATCGGGGCAAGTGATGGGAACCCAATGCCGATCCATCGAGGAGAAGCGTGCCGCGATGCGATGATGGAGAACTTGGGAATGCCTGAGGAAGAGATCGCGCAGTTGGCAAAGGAAGCTGCACTGACCGACGGCTGATCCTGCAACTTAAGGTAGCAACGGCTAGCCAGAAATGGGCATATCAGCGAATGTTGATAGGACGCAAGGAGGCGCGAATGAAGAAGTATGATCTTGTCATTATTGGAGGTGGGGCAGCGGGTTTTGCCGCGGCGATGGTTGCTCATAGCCTAGAGGTGGAGATTTAAGGAGAGCGAATCCGAGCGGAGTGCTTCCTCATCGCTACAGGCCCATCGCCCCGCGTTCCTCAGTCTCCCGGGATCGACAAGGTTGGCTATCTGACGAACCGCGAGGCTCTCTCCCTCACAGAACTTCCGAAGAGTCTGATTGTTCTCGTGGCGGGACCTCTGGGACTGGAGTTCGCTCTGTTGTTTTCCCGCTTTGGACCCAAGGTTACCGTCCTCACTCATGGTGAGCGGACACTTTCCCATGAGGAGCCGGAAATCTCGATCGCGCTGGCTGGATACCTGGAAGAGGAAGGGATCGACATTCATACAAGGGTCGAGGCCAATTCAACGCGCGAAGAGAACGTGATGAAAACGGTAGAGGCGACGGTCGATGGGGAGGAGTTGACGTTCATCGCCGAGGAATTCCTGATTGCGGTTGGGGTGCGGGCAAACAACAACGCGCGCGGCTTGATCAAGATAACGATCGACGAGCTGATCGACACAGTGCACATCTTTCCTACCCTCTCCGAAGGGATCAAGATGGCCACTCAGGCGTTCCGCCGTGACATCACGAAGATGAGCTGCTGCGTGGAGTGATCGCTACCAGGGCTAATCTCCGATCACCCCGCGGTTTCGTAGTGGATAAATTTGTCCTTGAACTGGCGTGTCCATTCGTTCAGCCCACCGAGGAGGCTCTTCGCCTCCGGGAATCCGGTTTCATTCAGCATTTGTGCTGCCTTATCAGATAGGGTCCCATCCTCATCGTATAGTATGATCAACACACGTCTTGGCAAACGGCCAGCCCAATCGGCAAGTTCTTTGTACGGGATGTTGATCGCACCGAGAAGGTGAGAGGTGTCGTACTCTTGCGGGGTGCGTAGGTCGACAAGGAGATAGAAGAGGTAATTGAGGTCGCTCACCGCGATGTTGTATGGTTCAGGACTCCTCACCTTGCCGGTCAGCCGCAAGGTGAACTTGGGTGTAGCTGGATCGTTCGATTTTACGTAGATGTTCTTCGTCATCTTTCCGCTGAAACCAGCACTGTCAAACGTAACTTCGAGGTCCACCGATTCTCCCGGTGCAAGAGTAGACTTGGCAAGGGAGGTCGTCGTGC
>JAGGSM010000102.1 GCA_021159105.1 Candidatus Bipolaricaulota bacterium | reverse complement strand
TCACCGAATCCTCGAGCTTCAGCTCCTGCGACCACTCGACGTTGTACCCCTCGTCCGCCACATCGATGCACGGCCTAGGAATTTCCAGCTCATCCATGATCTGCACGGTCTTTAGCTCCATGAACCGCCCGCCGGACAACCAAGACGAGATGATGTTGCGGGCAAGCTGCGTGTGCGGCCCAGCAGCCGGACCGATTGGGGTAGCAAGGTGGCTTCCAAACATCTCCGTTGCGTACGGGCTATTCGGCTTTGGCACGTAGAAGAGCGAGCGGTGAATTCCGAAGATACTATCGTTGTGTTCATACTCCTGTAGAATCGATCCCAAGAGCTCTTGGAACGACTGAACCCTCAACTTATCTGACATTTCCTTCTTCCCCCTTCATGAGATCCGCGCCCAAAGTGATGCTGCCTCCTCACGCGCCCTCGCGTAGAGAGCATCTTCGTCCAGATTAACAAAGCGACCAGAGCCGATTACCAGTTCCCCATTGACGATCAGGTCGGATACGTGCATATCGTGCACAGCGATCCCGAACAGCAGATGCCCGAGGACATTACCCGCGTCGATTGGCGTGGGAGGATTGTAGTCAAACAGCGCAATGTCCGCCGCGTATCCGGGAGCAATGCGTCCGAGTTGAGCGCCGAGCAAGCGTGAAGCGATCTGCGGATTATTCTCGAATAGAATCTTCTGCAAGTCAGGGAACCCGGCGGCAAGCGAGTCTCCGGTCGATACCTTCTGCAGGATTCCGGCGGTGAACAACTCGGTCAGCATGTTCGACCCCACGCCGTCCGTCCCCAGACCAACCGGGATTCCGCGCTTAAGGAACCCCTCCATATCGAAGACGCCGACGGCGTTGTTCATGTTCGATCTGGGGTTGTGCACGACGATCGCCTTGCTCTCCGCCACAAGATCCTTCTCCGCCTCGTCGATGTGCAGGCAGTGGGCGAGGATCGATCTCTCCCGCAGCAGGTTGAACTTGTCCAAACGCTGCACGATCCGCATCCCATGTTCGGATTGGCACTGCTCCTCGTCCTCCGGCCCCTCGGCGACGTGAATGTGCACACCGGCGCCGTTTGGGATCCTCTCCGCCACCTTGGACAAAGTGTCATCGGAGATGGTGAACGATGCGTGCATCCCGAACAGGGCGGTGCTCATCGAATCGCTCGGATCATCGCTTGCGAGGAAATCCAGGTTCTCCTCGATTCCCTCGTCGCGAATCTCCATGCCATCGCGGTCGGAGAGCTCGTAACAGAACGCTCCCCGCAGGCCGACGTCTTTGTTCACCGCATCCTTCACCGCGGCCAGGCTACCGGTGACGGCATGCGGACTGGCATGATGATCGATCAGGGTTGTGACTCCGCAGCGGGCCGCCTCCATCGCACCGACGAGAGCACTCATGCGCACGGACGATGGATCGAGCGCCTTATCCAGCCGCCACCACATCTGTTCCAGGATTTGAGTGAACGTATGCGGTGAGTAATTGGGCAGAGCCATCCCACGGGCCAGGCTACTGTACAGGTGCGTGTGAGCGTTGATCAACCCAGGGATCGCCAGCTTCCCATCGCCGTCGATGACCCTGGCCTCCGCAGGTGGTTTGTAACGGTCCCGCTCATCCCCGGCGAGTACCGCTTCGATCTTTCCATCCTCGATTACGATCGTTCCCTTGTCGTAGAATTCGCTCGCCCCATTCCAAATCCGTGCTCCATCGATCACCAGTTTCATCCGTCCTCCTTATTTAGAGGGGTAACCGTCGCCCGGTTTGTGGCGGCACGCCACCCGCTGTAGGCTGTCTGACAATATAGCCGATTTACAGACTCCCTACAACCGCCTTGTGCTTCACGCAACGCGTTTCCTTGCCGGACTGGCACACCTGCTGTATCGTTGTCACGGAGGGGTGTGCATGGACAAGGAAGAGTTGCGTCAGTTGGTCTTTAAGGTACTGCGTCGCGATCCTCAGACACACCTAAACGCGGTGGAGTACCAAGTGCGCGGGCTTGCAGAGGACTACGATCGTCACGATGCACTGAAGATTCAGGAGATCATCTGGGAACTCCTCGTGCAGGGAGTGCTCGCCCCGGGCAAGAACTCGCTCAACCTGAACCTCCCCTTCTTTCACGTCACCGACTACGGCTATGACTGCCTAGAGTCGGGGGAGATCATCCTGCACGACTACGACCGTTACCTGCATGATTTGGAAGCAAGCATAGATGAACCGCTCGATCCGACCATCCGCACCTACGTCCACGCTGCGCAGAAGGCCTTCCTCTCCGGGAACTACCTGGCCACGATGAGCCTGCTGGCTGATGCTGGCGGAAGGTGCATAGACATGATCGCGGGGGCTCTCGGAAGTGATGATGCAGCAAGTGAAGACTCTTATCAGGCCAAGTTGGAAAGCATTCGCCGTCTCCTTCCCACACTTCAGGTGCAGCCTCAATTGTGCGAGGAGGTCAAGCTTCATCTGCAGGGCCTGGAGAACTTGATCGATCACACGCGCGATCGCACCGGCCACGCGCGCGCGGTGAGCATCACCCATCGCAGCGCGCAAGGGGCGCTCCTCGTCTTTCCTCAGTATGTACGCAGCGCCTACCGATTGATCGCCGAGATTAGAGATCGTAGTAGAGCGTAAACTCGTGCAAATCAACTAACAAATCGCACCACGATACTTGGCGTGTACGACAGAACAGCGTATCCGTTGAGTAAGAAGCTCCAGGGTTAGTCCGATGTTTTACCTTGCACAGAACTTTGCCCGACATTACACTAAAGTCATCCGCAGAGTTTCTGGAGGAAGCATGAAGAAACAGTCTCGATCTCGAGAGTTGGCAGCAAGAGTGGTGTACGCTGCTCTACAAGTGTTGAAGGAGAACGGCGGAGAGATGCGGAGTCGAGACGTCATGAATGAAGTCGAAAAGCGTGTAGAGCTTGATGCCTGGGCCAAACAGCGCTACGAGAAGACGGGGTACATTAGGTGGCAATCTATTTTGCATTTCTTCACGATCGACTGCGTGAAAGCCGGATTTTTAGTGAAGAAGGGAGGAATATGGTATCTTACAACTGAGGGCGAAGACGCTCTATCGTTGGGGGAAACTGCTCTTCTTGACAGAGCAACAGCTGCCTACCGTACCTGGCGGACCGAAAATCCCAAAGAAACCGTGCTCGAAACAGGCGAGACTCAGTCCGAAGATCAGGAAGCAAGCGAGTCAATTACCATAGAACAGATTCAGCAAGTAGTCTCAGAGAGTATCGAGAGACATATGAGGAGCAAAAACCCCTATGAGTTTCAGGATCTTGCTGCCGCTCTTCTGCGCGGGATGGGTTACTATACACCGTTCGTTGCTCCCCGAGGGAAGGACGGGGGAGTGGATGTAATTGCGTATCGTGACCCGCTCGGGACAGTCTCTCCAAGGATCAAAGCGCAGATCAAGCATCGGGAGACGCCAGCTACGGTGCAGGAGATCCGTCAGCTAATGGGAATCCTACAGAAGGATGGCGACGTTGGGATATTCATCTCCACAGGAGGATTTACATCGGATGCGAAGAAAGCTGCACGTGGATCTCACGTACATGTTGAGCTAATTGATCTTTCTCGATTCATCGATCTATGGGAGGAACACTATTACAAACTAACTGATGAGGACAAGGCGCTCCTTCCTCTTGCTCCAATATACTACTTGGCCAGCTTGGATTAGGCTGGTGTTGTCTGGTGGATTGAACTACCCTCCCCGCAAGCGAACGGTGTATCAAGAAGCCTTGTGAGAAGCACGCCCAAAAGGGCGGGAGATTAACCCCTGTAGGGGACAACTAGTAGCTGCAGCTTCGGTAACTGGTCTGGCCGGGGCGGGTGTGAATTCAGACAGTTCGAAGCCTCAACTCTCCCAGAGTGTTCGGATGGGCACGGCGTAGAGCCCATCACCGAACCCGGCGCTCATCTCCCCGTCGTACAGCACGATGCCTGCGGTAAAGCGTTTCCCCGATGCCTGTCTCAGCTTTCGTAAGCCGCGGAAATCATTGCCCGTAACCGTAGCAGAGGCCTTCACTTCAATACCGGCCAGTTCGTGCGCGGCACGCTCGAGCACGATGTCAACCTCAAACTTGTCCTTGTCGCGGAAGTGATAGAAGCGGATCTCGGTGTCATGCCAGCTAGCCTGGCGGCGTACTTCTTGGAATACGAAGGTCTCAACAAGATGGCCAAGGGTGTTGCGGTCGCGGCTTAGATTCCCGGCATCGAGCCCGAGCAACGAGCATGCCACTCCCGTATCCCCCACGTGAACCTTTGGGGTTTTGATCAGACGGCTGAGCCGGTTGCTGTGCCACGGTGGCAGGATATCCAGCAGAAAGATGCGCTCAAGCAGTGTGACATAGTCACGAATCGTCGGGCGACTTAGTTGAAAAGGGCTTGCCAGATCGGAGATGTTGAGTAGCTGGGCGGTCTGTCCGGCTGCGAGCGCAAGCAGGCGTGGAAGCACATCCAGGCTACGGATTCGAGCTAGATCGCGCACATCACGTTGGATGAGAGTCTCGACGTAGTCCCGATACCAAGCACTGCGGCGGCGGTGCGTTGGCCGGGCGAGCGCTGCGGGATACCCGCCCGAAACGATGCGCATGGGGAGATCCTCTCCCAAACGCTTGTAGGTTCTCGTTTGGAAGGCTCCATCAAAGAGCCTGTCGAGAAAGGTAGGTGGCTTCGTGGCAAGCTCGCACTGCGCCAACGGGTGTAGCCGGAGGATCTCCATCCGTCCGGCAAGCGAATCGGCAAGCTTGGGGACGAGAAGCGCATTAGCTGATCCCGTAAGGATAAATCGTCCAGGAGTGCGATCGCGGTCCACGGCGAGCTTGAGTGCGGTAAATAGCTCGGGCACGCGCTGCACCTCATCCAGAATGGCTCTTGTTGGCAGATCACTGACGAAGCCTGAAGGATCCGCTCTGGCAGCAGCGGCAGCTACGTCATCATCGAAGCTGAAGTAATCGTATCCCCGTGTCTTACCAAACGTTTGGGCCAGTGTCGTCTTGCCACATTGGCGCGGCCCGTGTATGAGCACCACAGGAGTATCTGACAGCGCTTCAGCGAGCGCTGTCTCTACAAAGCGTGGGTAGTACAAGTTGGTAGCCATGTCGGCTGATTGTAACTTTAGTGGTCGGCCAATTGCAAGGTTTAGCGGCGGCTATTTGAAAGGTTACACACCGGCCAAATGGAACGTACACCGAGAACTTCGAGGGCGCAATGCCCGATAACAAGGTCGGTGGTGGCGTGATCTGGACATTGTCTGCACGGAGTGATTGCGATGGAGACTCATATCCTCTATTGCGGCCAGCCGCGCGATTCTCTCAGAGGGAATGTTGCGGTATAATCGCAATATGGAGAATATCGACTACGATGAACTGCGAAAGAGGCTCAGCGAGCTGGGAGCAACACGGCTGGCGGATGCGCTAGCCTACCTTTCCTCGCGGACGGAAGGGGGTACCGAATACGTCGAGGCATTGCTCCTTACCCCGGAGGAGGCCGCGAAGCGGTTCAAGTCTAAGCTAGCCGGCCTGAAGCGAAGGCGGAAGTTCATCGACTGGCAGGCTGCCCCTGATTTCGCCCGCGAGCTTGAACTTATCCTGGCCACCCTGCGTGAAAGCGTGACCGACGCGAAGACCGGGTTGGAGCTTGTGGGGGAGTTCTTTGCATGTGATGGTGCGATCTTCGAACGCAGTGATGATTCAAGCGGTTTGATCGGCGACGTCTTCCGCTACGATGCACTAAACCTGTTTATCGCCTACGCATCAAGGTGCGCAGACAAGAGCTTTGTCAGCAACCTCCTCTTGCGGCTCTACGAGCATGATGACTACGGGGTAAGGGCGGAGATTTTGACCAAGGTCTCGGAGTTCCTGCCAGAGAAGGAGATGCGCGCCCTCGCCTCTGAGTTCTGGGAGCGAGCAAAGGGGGAACCGCCGGACTCCTATGAGGCGGGCAAGTGGTGGATCGGGGTGGAATTGCTCGCGCGCCAATTGGAAGATCCAGGCCTGTTTGAGAAGGCGAAGCTCAACGCGAATCCCGAGCTTTCGTCTCCGACGTGTATGCAGATCGCGGAAGTGTATCTTGAGAACGACGATCCCGAGATGGCTCTATTCTGGATGGAACGGATCTCTCCCACAGATCGATTCCGCGCGGATGCGCAGGATCGGCTCCTCTACTCGATCTACGAGAAGCTTGGGGAGCGCGAGAAGATGGCAGAGGCAGCGTGGCGCATGTTCAATAACCATCGCAGCCACAGTACACTCGACATGCTCCTGCACGCCCTCGGAGAATCCGAGCAGGAGCGGGTGATCGAGGAACAGGTGAAAGAGATCATGGGAGGCGAGGATCTCTCCTATGACGATGCGGCATTTCTGGTGGACATGGGCCGGTTGGATGACGCCTCGGAGTACCTCTTCCGGTATCGCGATCGGCTGGACGGCGACCTGTATCCGTTCCTCCTTCCACTGGCAAAGGCGCTGGAGGAAGGAGAGCGGTTCCTTGGGGCAGTCATCGTTTACCGCTCGTTGCTCGAATCGATCCTCGCCCGCGCCCAGTCGCGCTACTACCACCACGGGGTCCGCTACCTCAAGAAGCTGGACGTGCTCTCTCCCTCAGTGAAAGATTGGCGCGGCCTCCCTTCCCACGATGATTATAAGGAGAGCCTCCTTGAGGTCCACGGCCGCAAGCGGAGCTTCTGGTCGAAGTACGGACTCTGATTCGCGCGGAAAGTAAGACACGGAGAAAGAGACTCTGTCTCTCCGTGCCTCTCTTCCTTCCAACGGTGCAGATCACCACATAATGTAGGTTCCTACGAGTGTAGGTTACCAGCCGCGATGAATGACAGCCCCGCCTTCGTCAATGCGACCGCGGTGCGGTTCACCGCGTCGTGCTTGTCGAGGTAATTGCGTTCGAGGTAGGGCATCAGTCCCTGCTTTTCGATCTCTTCCTTTGGCAGGAAGTACTCCAGGATGTCAGATGGATGCTCTCTCTTCTCATCGACATCAGGGCCGGCGCCCTCGTGCTTGGCGGAGATGTTCGCCACGTGGGAGGCGAGCTCCACAAGCTCCTCGGTGCGATCGTACGGCTGGATCACGATCGACTTGTACGTCTCGGTGATGTGGTGCTCGAAGCGGACGACGTCCTCGAATCCAAGCGCCTTGCGCATCGGAGCGGTCGCCTCGATCGTGGCGTTGTTCACCGAGTTCGACCAGTTGAACCCGATCAGCGAGGTCGTCCCGTCCGGGCGGGAGAAGAGCTTCGCCCCGATCAGCGTCCACAGCGCAGCGTAGGGGTTGTCGTTACCCATGTACACGGAGATCTTGAACTCGATATCCACTCCGAGCTTGTGCAGGAAGTAGCCGAGCAGGACGGTCCCCGGGTTGATGTTCAGCACCTGCTTGATCCCGTAGGTGGTGTAGTAGTGCAGGTACTCATCGAGCCATTGCACCGCGTGGTCGTTCGGCTGCCCGACCCCGCCGAAGTAGCCGGTGATCGTCTCCGGACCGCCGAGGTGGATGTTCGACCCATCCGTCCCCTTGGTATCGAGCGTCTCCACGTAGCTTGCGCCGATGATCTGCATCGCAGCGGCGACTGCGAGGATGTCTCCGTTGTCAGCGACCTGCTCCTTCATGTTGCGTACGCGGATGAACCGCCCGGGCATCAGCTCACCGTTTTCTATCGCTTGTTTCGCCTCGGTGATCAGCCACGGGAAGAACTGCAGAGCGCTTATCTCCAGTGTCACTGCGTCCTTCTCATCGAAGTGCATTGTTGCGGCGCGATCACCCAACACCTTCTCCCGAAACGCATCAATCGAGATGAATGCACCTGCGTCGCGCTGCTCGGCCAGCCACTCCACGTCGCGCAGGTAGGGAGATCCGCTCTCGCGCAGACGCTGGAGCAGCGAGTCCAGGTCGCGCGCGCCGCGCGCCTTGGCGTTGATTTCCTCCGGCGTGCCGTAGCGATCGACCACCTCCAGGAAGCGGTTCACCACTTCGTTTCCCGGATCGAGGAGAAAATCGTTGATCGCGCGCAGTTGGGCCTCGTCTATTCGCAGTCTCTCACGCAGGTCACTCATCGTTCCTCCTTGATCACTCGTAGTCCTTGATCATGTCCTCGAACTTCTCTGCCTCGCCCTTTAGCATGTGGTAGCAGTACTCGTCGGTCGGGAAGGCCTCATCCTTTACGTCCTTGACGTAGGCGCGCATCGCGTCGGTGACGACCTGCGCGACGTTGGCGTACTTCTTGACGAACTTGGGGGTGAACGCCTGGAACTGACCGATCAGGTCGGAGACGATGAGGAGCTGTCCGTCGCAGTACGGTCCGGCGCCGATGCTCAACACAGGGATCGAGAGCTTCTTGGCGATGAACCCGGCCACCTCGGGCGGGACCGCCTCCAAGAGCAGGAGCTGTGCCCCCGCCTCCTCGATCGCCAGGGCGTCTTCAATCACCAGCCGTGCCGATTCCACCGTCCGTCCCTGTGCCTTGTGCCCGCCGAGCTGGCCGGAGCTCTGGGGGGTGAGGCCGATGTGACCACAGACGACGATCCCCGCATCGAGGATCGCCTTGATCCGCGGGATGATGCGCAGCCCGCCCTCGAGCTTTACGGCATCCACACCCGCTTCTTTCAGGAAGCGGCCAGCGTTGCGGACAGCGTCCTCGTTGCTCGTCTGGTAGCTCATAAACGGCATGTCCCCGAGGACGAACGCGGTCGGGGCGGCTCTGCGCACCGCCTCGCTGTGCACGATGCACTGGTCCATCGTCACTGGGATCGTCCCCTCGTAGCCGTAGACGCACATCCCCAGTGAATCGCCGACGAGGAGCATCTCCAGCCCCGCCTCCTCGGCAAACTGTGCCGTGGGATAGTCGTACGCCGTCAGCCACGTGATCTTCTCGCCCCTCTCCTTCATCTTCTGCAGATCGAGGATCGACACCTTCTTGCGCGTGTTGCCCATGTCGTGCATCTCCTTTGTCTGTGATTTGCCTTCCGTGTTGAGATTCTAACTGCCGGGATGTCAGCTGAGCAAATCCACGCCCGCTTCCCGCAAGAGTAGAACCAGCCGACAGAGGGGAAGGCCCATGACGTTGAAGTAGTCACCTTCGATGCCGGTGATGAACGCCGCTGCGTACCCTTGAATCGCGTACCCACCCGCCTTGTCGATGTATTCCTCAGTGTCGATGTAGCGGTCGATCTCACGATCTGAAAGGTCGCGAAAGTGCACGGTCGTCTTCTCGCACCAGAGCTGGGCAGTGTCACGATCGGTGCGCAACACGCACAGGCCGGTCAACACATCGTGCGCTCTCCCGCTCAACATCTCGAGCATCCGTCGGGCCTGTTCGCGCGATCCTGGTTTGCCGAGGACATGCGCATCGATGACGACGATCGTGTCCGCACCGATGACCACCCCTGGATGCTCGGCTGCGACGGCACGCGCCTTTGCCTCGGCGAGAAAGAGTGCCTGCTCCTCCGGCGAGCCCTCGGCCCGCTCCACAACGTTGCTCGTCACTGTCGTGAATTTGTCCGTGATGCGCGAGAGGATTTCAGATCTTCTAGGGGACGCGGAGGCAAGGATGATCTCCGGAGCATGAGTACCGGAGTTATCCTCGTGCTTGCGCCTCACTGCGCGTTGAAGGTGACGCTGTTCGTGCCGTAGAAGACCTTGAACTCTACGCTTGAGTCGACCCCTTTCTGCAGGCGGATCACACCGGCAACCACCTGGCCGGCTGGAACTTCTTTGGCACGTAAGAATCCGGGGGTCAGCTCAACGAAGGAGGCATCGCTGAAGAACACGTAGTTCGTGCCGTTCTGCTGGATGAAGAAGCTCCACGGAGTGAATGCGCTCCCGGTAGGTGAGATGGCCCATACCATCACCGCGCCGGTCCCGATGAGCGGGTTGATCGATGTCAATAAGTCATTGCTGAACGACGCATCGCGTACCGGATCTCTTAGAAGTACGAGAAGAAGACGTAGCTCCGAGCTGCGCATGGTGATATCGAGCGTTTGCACAAGTTCCTGTGGCAGCGAGAACAGAGAGGCCATGCGCTCGGCGGTAAACTCCCCAGTCATCAGCGCGTCCTGGAGATCGGTCACTTGAGCGGGAAGCGGCACATCGACCGGCGGCTGTGCCGGTGATGAGGCCAGCGCACCGGTGGTTGATGGCGCTGGTGGAACGTAGGCCTTCTTGATGGCGAAAGTCGCGGACTGCCCAGCGTATGAAACAGTGAATGGCTTGGTTATATCGATGTGGCCGTCCATTATGAGTAGCCCCTCGCTACCCGAACCATACGATGCTCCGCCTGGGTTCATGACGAACTTCCCGGACAGGAAACCGTCCGAGATCTCCACCCAGTCAGCAGGAATGGGGACGAAGTCGGGTACGCCGTCTTGGCTGACTCTGAAACCACCAGGATCAAACGGGAAACTGGAGACGACATCCTCCACGGTTGGGTTCACATAGAGCACGTTTCTCCCAACGTAAGGGCGCAGCGTCTCCATCAGCTTAGCGGACACCTTGCTGTGCAAAGCGCGCTCGGTGACAGCGACGATGAATACACCGAGCTTGGCGCCGTTCACCTGAACGTTCAATGTAGCAAAAAGATCTTGGTCGAGGCCTGTCTTGGATGCAACCTGCTCAGGCGTGCCAGCAAAAACAGCAAGCTGCACGAGCAGCAACATCACAACAAGAACATAACCCCGACCTAAACGGTTCTTTCGCATTATGTTCCTTTGTATTCGCAGAAGCTTATACAGGTGCGCTGCCTAGCAGCCGCCGCCGCACCAGAAGCCAGCGAACGCAAAGATCGCAAATGCCCAGAAGAAAGAGAGCAGGACCCAAGCGCTGATACACATGGTGCACCTCCTTGTTTATAGAGCTACTATAGCACACGTCAACGCAAAAGGCAAGAGGTGAGCGGGCCCGTCTGGATAGCGCACCTGTGTGAAGAGTGCGCTTGCCGATCGTCATTTAAGCTGTACAATCGGCGAGTTATGAGATCGCCAAGAGAGAAGGGGGAAATGCATGTGCGGGATATTCGGCATCGTGAAGGAG